>JAYUTC010000235.1:0-28434 GCA_043755395.1 Ferruginibacter sp. | reverse complement strand
TTTGCCAGGTAAATATTTTAAAAGTACTGTCGGGGGCATACAATTTTGAAATAGTTTCCAGTGAATCGAAAGGGTAGTAAAAAGAATTAGGTATTTTTAATGCCCTCACTAGCATTTTAGTAAAGATACTGTCGGCAATAAAGCGGTCGCCGGAAGTTATTCCCTGTATTATTTTTAATGCATAACTTTTTAAAGAATCTTCTTTATTCAGTAAAAACTTTTTATCTGCTTTTATAATATGCTGAGAAAAAGCCAATTGATAAGCCAAAATAATTATTAATAACACTACCGGTTTCTTCATGCCTTAAAATTAGTTAATCCTTTAACAAGTGGGGGATAAAATTATTGTGTGTAAATAAATTTTAACTAAAACTTAAGTAGCTTAAATTTCTAATGCAAAAGAAATTAAGGAAGGATACACTGCATCAATAAGTTTATCATTTGTATTAACTTCTGGCCTTGTTGTAGTAAGGAAAACTGTATTTATACCCAGATTGCGGCCAAACTCCATATCGCTAAGGGTATTACCTACCATTATTGCCTTGTTTAAATCAATGTCGGGGAAATCGATAACTGCCTGTAATCCCATACCTGGATTGGGCTTTCTGTTATTGCTTTCCAGTTCGGGACAGTAATAAATTGCATCAATCTTTCCGCCTACGGCTTCAATATCTTTTAGCATATTTTGATGTATTAATTCCAGGTCTACTAACTTTGTAACCCCTTTACCAATGCCCCGCTGATTAGTTACAATCAGTATTCTATTAAATATTTGAGTAAATATTTGTATGGCTACTTTAGCCCCATCATAAAATTTAAATTCATCCCATGTATGAATATAATCTAAATGCTTTTCGTGGTTTATCACACCATCACGGTCGAGGAATAAGGTCCAGGAATTGTCTATTTTGGTAAGGTTGAGCATGATGGTTAATCTAATAATTCAAAAAAGGCGCCAATGGATTCAAGAACAATTCCAAAATCGTTGTTGGATGATTGTATTTTATTTGATACTGTTGAATTGGAATATTTTTGTTGAAATGCCTCATAATCTTCGGGAACACCAATGTCGATAAAATAATTATAAAAAACCTCACCCGAAAATTTTCGTTCTGCAATATAATTTTCAAGATATTCTTTCTCAAAAGAAAATTTTACAGGCAGTTTTTTTTGAAAGAACCGGGGAATATTAAGAATGTAAATGCCGCCATTTAGAAAGCCCTGATTTCGATATGTTTTTTCACGGAAGGCTGTAATTGTACCATGGCTGTCAAACTCTACACAGCCGTACCGGTCAAAATCTTTCATGCCTGATAGAGCAATAGTACAAGCTGCATTTTGAGCATGATGGGTGATAAGTAAATGTGATAAACCAATATTAAAAATAGTATCTCCATTTAAAATAACCACTTCTTGTCCTCTTACAGATTGGCATGCTTTTTTTATTGCACCGCCAGTTCCCAGGGGTTCTTGTTCAATTACATAAACTTTTTCAAGTTCTTCAAAATGGTTATCCAGGTAATTAATTACTACTTCGCTTTTATATCCCAGCGAAAAAATAAATCTGGTGACCCCTTCGTTTTTTAAATAAGTAATGATAAAACTAATAAACGGAACACCATTTACTGGTGCCATACATTTAGGAACATCGGCAACTACACTGCGTAACCGGGTACCTAAACCACCTGCTAATATTATAGCTTCTGTAATCATCCGAAATATTGTGCTTCTACCAGTTCGCAAATAATATGGCCCAGCATAATATGGCTTTCCTGTATACGTGGCGTATCAGAAGACGGAACGTTTATTAAATAATGGGAAAGAGTTTTCATTTTACCTCCGCTATCGCCTGTAAAACCAATTGTTATCATTCCTTTTTCTTTAGCTGTTTCAAAAGCAGCAACAATATTTTTACTGTTTCCCGAAGTAGATAATCCTATAAGAACATCGCCTTTATTTCCAATTCCCATTATTATTCGGCTGTAAATTACATCATAACCGTAATCGTTGGCAACTGCTGTTAAGTAAGAAGTGTTACAATGCAATGCTTCTGCAGGCAAAGCATCTCTGTCTTTATAAAATCTGCCACTGAATTCTGCTGCTAAATGTTGTGCATCAGCTGCACTGCCTCCATTACCGCAAAACAAAACTTTATTACCATTTTTAAAAGCATTTACTATTTCGGTTACACAATTATTTATATCAGATAATAAATTATTATTTTGTAAAAGTTGTTGCTTTACATTGATTGATGCTTCAATAATATTTTTTATTTTATCTGTCATATTCTATTATCCTACTTTTTAAAGAGGACTTAAATTTAAAGTTTATCAATAGATTTCAAAAGCTTTCTTTTAAAATACTTTACAAATATAGCACTATAGAAAGTCAACCTTAAAGTGAATCAGGGGCTAACCCAGGAAGTTAACCCGTAATCAACAAAAGAATATTTTTTAACCTCTCCGCCAAAACTATTTAATGTTTCAATAACACTATAGCGGCTGTTGCCCGGACAATAGAAAATCATAAAACCGCCGCCACCTGCTCCACTTATTTTTCCTCCGGTTGCACCTGCTTTTTTTGCTGCATTATAAATTGCTTCAATATTATCATTACTAATATTATTGGCCATCAACCTTTTTTGCTTAAATCCGTAATCCAATATCTCCCCAATTTCATCCAGGCGGCCTTTAAGTAATGCTTCCTTCATCATTTTTGCCTGGTCCTTTAAATGATGCATTGCATCAATACTTTTTTCATTTTTACTGTTTACATTTTTTACCTGCTCATTAATAATATTGGCACTTTCACGTGAGGTATCTGTAAAATATAACACCAAATTATTTTCCAGTTCATGCATATACTCCGGACGTATGCGAAGCGGATTTACAATTACTTTATCGTATTCATAAAATTCCATAAAATTAACACCACCAAATGTTGCTGCATACTGGTCTTGCTTGCCTCCTGCCAATTGTAAATCATTCCTTTCAATAGCATAAGCATATTGAGCTGCTTCATATTCACCTAATGGCAAGCTCAACATTTCTTTAAAAGCCCCCAACACAGCAACCACCAAGGTGGAAGAAGTACCAAGGCCTGATCCCGCCGGGGCATCTACAAATGTTGATAATTTAAACCCCTGTTGAGGTATTGAATAATCCTTTTGAATTCGGTTGTAAACACCTTTTAATAAATTCAACTTACCATCAATGGGTAATTGCAGTGCCCAATCAAAACTTTGAAATTCATTTCTATCCAATGCCTGAACAATAATTCTATTTTCAGCTATTGGTTCAATGGTAGCATAAGCAGATAAAGAAATGGTAGCATTTAAAATAGCACCGCCAAATAAATCGCTATAAGGGCTAACATCGGTGCCGCCGCCTGCAAGGCCAATACGAAGAGGTGCTTTACTTCGGTATATCATGTAAATGTTAATTAATGTAGCAATTTACTTACAATTGGCAACTTCAAGTAGGGTATTGGTTAAAATTGTCCAGCTCAATTTTTTCTTTTCTTCTTTTATATGTGGAAGAAAATAATTTTCACCTTTGTCAAAATATTCAATAATTTTTTTTGCTATGGATGCAGCATCAGGCTCGGCTACCAGTCCAACTTTATTATCAGGAACTAATGAAGGTAGCCCGCCAACATTAGTAACAATCATTGGCTTTTCAAAATGATAGGCAAGGGGAGTAACACCGCTTTGGGTTGCATTCCTGTAGGGCTGTACAACTACATCTGCGGCACATAAATAATATTTTACATCACTGTCAGCTATAAAATTAGTGTGTAATATTAAATTGTCTTTAATCGCTGATTGATCTATCTGCTCCAGGTAAGGTTTACTGTCTTCGTAAAATTCACCGGCTATAAGCAATTTACAATTTGAAATGGGTTGCTTACAATTCTTTATTATTTTCATAGCATCTAATAATATATCCAACCCTTTATATTTCCTGATAAAACCAAAAAAAAGTGCTACTTTTTCTTCATTCAATATGCCTAACTTTTTTCGGGCTTCTTCCTTACTTATAATTTCTCCAAAATTATCATATAAAGGATGCAGTACTAACCTGGCGGGTTTTTCTTTTTCAAATAAACGTAAATCAGCCAGTACCCTTTCACTCATGGTAATAAAAGCATCAACAGGTTTTACAAAATATTTGGTAAAAGATTTATCTCCAAATCGTTTTTCATGTGGGATAATATTATCTGCAATACAAACTATCCTGGTATGGTTATTTTTTTTTACCCTGCGTAAAATAGTTCCCAGGCATGGCCCCATTAATGGCAACCAATATCTTACAATAATCAGATCTGCATTTTCTTTTTTTAACAGGTTGCCAATTTTTATCCAGTTAAAAGGATTGATTGAATTAATGCAAACTTTTATTGAAAGGTTTTTTGGTGCCGGATCAGAAGAATATTGTGTAGTACCCGGGAAAATAAATGAGGGATATTGTAAAGAGAAAGTATACATGCTTACTTCATTTCCCTGCAATTGAAATTCTTTAGCCAAACGTTCATTAAAAGAGGCTAAACCTCCACGAAGAGGGTGTGCCGGGCCTATGATAATTATCTTCATAAACCAGCTTTTGCTTCAATTAAATAACTATTTCTTTCTGCAGAGTTTCTTGCAATTAATTCGCCCAAAAATCCGGCTAAAAATAATTGTATACCAACAACTATAGAAATTATACCAACATAAAAAATTGGTCTGTCTGTCATATTATATTGTGCAAAAGCAAATTTGGCTATGCCTAAATAAATCCAGATACACAAACCAATAAAAAATACAATACTTCCCCATAAACCAAAAAAGTGCATGGGCCGTTTACCAAATTTTCCTACAAACATTATAGAAAATAAGTCAAGAAATCCATTTATAAAACGTTCCCACCCAAATTTAGTAACACCATATTTACGGGCCCGGTGTTCTACAACTTTTTCACCAATTTTTCTAAAGCCTGCCCATTTTGCCAATACCGGTATATAACGGTGCATTTCTCCATATACTTCAATACTTTTTATAACTTTCTTTTTATAAGCTTTTAGACCACAATTAAAGTCGTGTAATTTTATACCCGAACTTTTCCTGGCGGCAGCATTAAATAATTTTGACGGAATATTTTTAGTTAAGGTATTATCATACCGTTTTTTCTTCCATCCACTTACAATATCTAATCCATCATCAATAATCATTTTACGCAGCTCCGGAATTTCATCAGGGCTATCCTGCATATCAGCATCCATAGTAATGATAACATCACCATTTGCTGCTTTAAATCCTTCATTTAGTGCTGCACTTTTACCATAATTGCGTTGAAATTTAATTCCTTTTATATTTCCATTGTTACTACGTAGTTTTTCAACAACTATCCATGATTCATCAGTACTTCCATCATCAATTAGAATAACCTCATAAGAATAATTATTGGCTAACATTACTTTTTCAATCCAGGCACACAGCTCGGGTAATGATTCTTCCTCGTTAAATAATGGTATTACAATTGATAAGTCCATATGTTTCATTTCCGCTATTTAGCGAATAATTTGTGTTAAATAATTATAATCAGGCCCTTTTATTTTGACTTAAGAAACCAGAAGTTACCAAACTTATTAACCCACCAATAAACAAATATCCCAAAACTGCACCCATTAAATAACCGGGTAAAAATATTTTTTTTGCAGCAGCAATTTTATTTTCAATATCTACTGCAGTTAAATCTTTAGACTTTAAGTATTCTGTTTTCATTAATGCAGCCATCTGATCTTTTAATTCGGGGTGCAGCAAAATAAAAAACAGTGTAAATAATACCATTAAAAGGGTTACAACTATAAAACATTTAAATCCTTCGGAAAAATATTGTTTAAAAGTTGCATTATTACCTGTTTGTTTTTTAAAAGCAATAATTGTCCATAAAATTCCGGCCACATAGGTTGTATAGGTAATATACTGTAAGCCATTTTCAAAATTACCTTTTACAAGATATATGCAAATAGAAATAAAAATCATTGCAGTAGCTGTGATTAAACCTTTATTTCTTGCCGAAATATTATTCATACTTAATTTAGTTCAACTTTGCCTTTATTAATAATGCCAATTACTTTACCTTTTAATTTTTTGCCAATAAAAGGAGAATTTTTTGATTTGGATTTTATCATTGATGCATCAAAAATATATTCTTCCTCGGTATTAAACAAAGTAAGGCAGGCTGGTAAACCTTCCTTTATTTCAGGTATTTCTAATCCAAATATTTTTCGTGGGTTTTCACTGAGCATTTTAATAATATTATCAATTGAAGGCTTCCCATTGCAAATGGTATTTAAAACTCCAAACAAGCTTTCCAAACCAATCATTCCTTCTTTGGCATATTCAAACTCACATGTTTTACTATCCCAGTTTTGTGGAAAATGATGAGAAGCTATACAATCTATTGTTCCATCTGCAACAGCATTTAATAAAGCCAATCTGTCTGTTTCAATTCTTAAGGGAGGATTTACTTTTAAATTGGTATCATATTGTTGCATGTCGGTATCAGTAAAATAAATATGATAGGGGGTAACTGAGCAGCTTATATTTATTCCTCCTTCCTTTGCTCTTTTAATATATTCAATACTTTTAGCAGAGGATACACCGGTAAAATGCAATTTACTGTCAGCATACCTTGTAATTTTAATATCTCTGGCTATCAAAATTTCTTCAGCAATAGTTGGCTTACCAGGTAAACCCAATTGAGTAGAAATTATGCCTTCGTTAATTAAACCGTTAGCCCCAATACTTTTATCATCAGGTATCTGTATTATAGTACCATTAAAACTTTTAACATATTGTAAAGCTTTAAGCAATATACCTGCAGATTGGATTGGATTTATGCCGTCTCCAAATGCTAAAGCACCGGATTGATGCATATCATACATTTCTGCAAGTTCTTTCCCATCAATATTTTTTGTTACTGCTCCAATTGGATGAATATTTACAGTTAGCAATTTTGATTTTTGTATAATATATTCAACCTGAGGTTTGTTATGTACTACAGGGTTAGTATTTGGCAGTACCATAACATCTGTAAATCCACCCGCAGCAGCAGCCATCGCACCTGATTCCAGCGTTTCTTTATATTCATATCCGGGGTCGCCAAAATTTGAATAAATATCCATCCAGCCAATACTTACACATAAACCGGTTTGTTCAATTAATTTGTCGGGTTTCGTACTAATGTTATCACCAATTTGGGTTATAATACCATTGGTTATTAAAATATCTTTGATTTGTCCGTTAAAAGGAGAGGATGGAGAAATTAACCTTGCTTGTTTAATTAAAACCTTCATGTAAAAAAAGTTGCGCTAAGATAAGATAAGTTGCAGTTTTTATAGTTGAATTTTTCAATTACTTTTGCCGTCCGGAAAAAGTAATTCAATTCGGGATGTAGCGCAGCCCGGTAGCGCACACGTCTGGGGGGCGTGGGGTCGCAAGTTCGAATCTTGTCATCCCGACTGGAATCAAATGGGAATAATTTGAATCGGATTGATTCAACTATTCCCATTTTTAATTAAGGGGTTAGGCAAGAGTATTCTACAGTTTTCCAGTAATACTTCAGCCAGAGGATAATATCTTACCTTTAGAATCAATCAGAAATATGAAATGGATTACAAGAGAACAGCCAAAAATTGATCGCATTGCCTGTCCCTGGCTTATTAAAAATTTTGTTGATAAAGACGCTCAGTTTATTTATGTTCCAAAAGAACAAGTATTTAATAAGGCAAGAGAAATAGATGCCATCCCCTAAGATATACCAGGAGCAGAGTATTCTCACTACGGCGATAACTGTACCTTTGATTATATCATAAGAAAGCACAACATCAACGACCCTGCATTATTACAGCTTGCAGAAATAGTTCGTGGTGCAGACACTAACAGGTTTGATTTGGCAAAGCAATCAGCCGGATTGTGGGCCATTTCCGCAGGGCTTTCTTACAACTATAAGGACGACCATGAAATGCTGGAAACAGGAATGAAAATTTATGATGCATTGTATAGCTGGGCTAAATATGTGCAGGAAGAACGGCATACATGGAATCCCAAATTATAGAATATCTGTTATGAGGATTGTTACCACTATTATTTCATCATTCATATTACTCATTTCGTTTCTGCCAGCAACGGCGCAGCATAGTACGCCTGATAGTGTCAAAGCAATTTTTACCAACGATGTCTTAGCCCTGGATGGAAAACTTACAGAACCAATATGGCAATCAGCCCCTGCAATAAATAACTTCACTCAAAGAGAACTTGATTTTGGCAAGTCTTCTACAGAAGCAACGAAGGTTGCTATTCTGTTTGATAAGTTAGCCATGTATATCGGGGTATGGTGTTATCAGAAAAATAATATCCGTGCAAAATATATGCAACGGGATTTTAATTATCAGGAAGATGATAATTTTCAAGTTGCCCTTTCGCCATTTAACGACAGGCGGAATGGTTATCTGTTTGTAATTAATCCAAATGGCGCAAGGGCTGATTTGTTAATATCAGGGAATGAAGAAGCAAATAAAGACTGGAACGCTGTATGGGACGTAAGAACATCGGTTACAAACGAAGGATGGTTTGCTGAAATCCGTATTCCCTTCAACAGCCTTCAATTTAAAAACGATTCATTATTTAATTGGGCAATCAATTTTGAAAGAAATATCCGCAGTAAAAACGAACAAGTATTTTGGCAGGGATGGACGAGGGATTGCTCCATTTTCTGCCTTGTAAATGCAGGTCATTTGGCTGGACTGCAAAATATTGGCTATGCAAAGCATTTTGAATTAAAACCTTTTGCTTTAGGAGGATTTGAAAAGCAACAAGCAAGGAAAACTACATTTCCCGGCAAGGTTGGAGCAGACCTGAATGTAAACATTACACCTACTTTAAAATTAAACCTCACTGCTAATACCGATTTTGCACAGGTGGAAGCAGATAGAATTGCTGTTAATCTAAGCAGGTTCAACTTGTATTATCCTGAAAAACGAGAGTTTTTTTTAGAAGGGTATCAGAATTATCAATTCAATGTTGGTGGCATCAATGAGATTTTCTACACAAGAAAAATCGGGATTGAGAATTTTCAGCAGGTTCCCATTGTTGCTGGCGGTAGATTATTTGGTAAAATTGGAAGCAATAATATTGGGCTGTTAAATATTCAAACAGCGGCATCAGACAGTGCAGCAGCTACAAACAATACAGTGGTTCGTTACAGAAAAGATATTGGCAGCCAATCTTACATAGGGGCTATAGTAACATCAAAAAATAACAGCAATATCAGTAACCAGGTTGGCGGCATTGATGGAGCATATACCACATCAAAATTTTTACACAATAAAAACTTAGTAGTGGCTGCTTTAGTAAGCAAAAGCTTTGATAAAGGTAAAAATGGTAAGGCTTCTTATGCCTGGCGTTTTTTTATAGATTACCCAAATGATTTCATTGATAATTTCATCGCAATTGGCAGTATTCAGAATAATTACAACCCTGAATTAGGCTTTTTGGACAGAAAGAATTTTGACAACCTTACCTGGAACTTTCGCATTGCACCACGATGGTTTAGTAAATACGGCATAAGAAGAATGTCTTTTAAACCGTGGGCTTTTCGGTTATACAAAACACATACAACGGGTGAATTGGAATCTTTTTGCAATGAGACAAGACCATTAGGGTTCTTTACAAAGTCAGGAGAAAGGTTTGAATATAATTTGCAGCAGCAATTTGAAAGGTTAGATGAACTGTTTGAATTAACTGATTCAATAAAAATACCCGTTGGTAAATATTGGATGCACCGGCAGGAATTGCAATTGGGCAGTTTCCAGGGCAGAAAATTTTGGGTAGATGCTACGTTTGGCTGGGGAGAATTTTACACCGGTAAGATTACAATTCTTGAAGCATCAATGGGTATTAATGTAAGCAAACATTTAAACCTGAGAACAGATTACATCCTGAACAATATAAGACTACCACAGGGTAAGCTAACCACCAATGAACTGGCTCAATACATCAATTATGCCTTCAATCCCCGGTTTGATGTGGCTATGTTTGTTCAATGGAATTCTTTAGATGATTTACTTTTAGGTAACTTTAGGTTGCATTGGATTCCCAATATTGGTTCAGATTTATATTTGGTTTATAACAGGGGATACAACAAACTGGATAACCTGAAATTCAGCAGACCTGAGATTTCATTAGGTGCAGCAAAATTGGTTTGGCGATTTACATTTTAAAATAAACAATTATGAACAGGAAAGACTTTTTAAGATCTGGAACATTGGTTGGTGCCGCAACATTACTTTCTACAAGTAATGCCTTTGCTCAAAATCTTGCAGATAATCCAATTGACAAATTAGTTGATGCGAATGGTAATTATATACAGCAGGCGTTACCATACAGTGAAAACTTTCTTGAACCACACATGGATGCCGAAACCATGCACCTGCACTATACCTTCCATCATGGTGGGGCTGTAAAAGCTGCCAATAAGGATATAGCCATGATAAAAAAAGCATTGGATGAAAACAATCTGGAAACAGTTGACTATTGGACAAAGAAATTATCTTATCATTTTTCGTCCCATGTATTACATTCTATTTTTTGGACAAACCTCACCAATAAGAACACTGCTCCGTCTGGTGAATTATTAAAGCGAATTGAAAAGGATTTTGGAAGCTATGACAAACTGAAAGGGTACATTGCTGCTACTTCAAAAAATGTAGATGGCAACGGATGGGGAATATTGGGTTATCAGCCATATTCTAATAAACTCACCGTATTGCAATGCGAAAACCATGAAAAACTTACACAATGGGGAGTAGTTCCTTTATTGGTTGTAGATGTTTGGGAACATGCCTATTATCTTAAATACAAAAACAAACGGGCAGACTTTGTTGATACTATGCTACAGGTTATTAATTGGGATAATGTGGCTGATAGGTTAAGCACAGCATTAAAACTGACCCAATAATTCTACCCTGAACCAAGTAGCTCTAATAATTTCCGAATTTGCTCTAAATTACTCAAAATCAAGTTAGAACTTTGTCTATCCAAGCCGACATTATTTAGAGCTGTTTCAACAATTGAATCAGCTCTTTTTATTTAATAGGCATCAGTTCCTCTATTTATTGTAAATGCTATTTTTTTATGTTGCAAAGATTTGCCTTAATAAAATAAATAACACATTTTCCCTTAGGTTTGCAAAAAAAATACATATGAAGAAAATATCCGTTTTAGCAGGTATTGTATTTTGTTGTTTAACAGCAACGGCTCAAATAGATTTAAAGAAAAAAATTGTTGACAGCACTTGTACCTGCCTGAGCGAAATGCCTGATATTGGCACAAAAACAAAGGAAGAATTACAGGTTATTATTAGTGAGTGCATGATGCAAAAATCAATGACAGATTTTATGGCTCTTGCACAGGAACGTAAAATAGAATTAACAGATATGGATGGAATGCAAAAGCTTGGTACAGAAATTGGCATGGATTTAATTAAAGCTGACTGCAAGGCAATGAATTCTATTATGCTTAAAATGGCTAAGGGTGAAATTGGGAATACTGAAAAAATTATGGAAATCAAGGAATCAGTTGTTAAAGGGCTGGTTCAAAATGTAGAAGTAAAAGATTTTGTTTACATAACAGTACTTTCCGGTGCTAAATCAATCCAATTAATATGGAGCGATTTTGTAACAAATGGAAATGATTATGCAAAAAACTTAGCAAGTCTTAAAAATAAATCAGTACAATTTATTTATGCCGACAAAGAGGTTTATAGTATTAAAGCAAAGGCATATATAAGTGTAAAAATGATAACAGGAATAAAATAACTATTGTTGAATTAAAAAAATAAAATAAAAAATAGCTCATTTAAAAAATGGGCTATTTTTATAGAATCTAACAATTTAATAAAGCAAATTTTATGGAGATTATAGGGAAAAATTATATTGGCAATACCCTTTCAGCAAGTGGAAGTGTTACATTTATTGCAGTTGATCCGGCAACAGAAGAAGCATTACCTGGTCAATTTTATTCAATAACAGCCGAAGAAACAGTAGCTATTGCCGCAAAAGCTGCTGCAGCATTTGGGCAATACAGTAAAAAATCTGCTGAAGAAAAAGCCATCTTTTTAGATGCCATAGCAGATGAAATTATTGCATTAGGGGATGATTTAATTAACCGTTGTATGCAGGAAAGTGGATTACCCCTTGCAAGAATTACAGGTGAGCGTGGACGTACAACCGGTCAATTAAAACTTTTTGCAAAATTATTACGTGATGGATCGTGGGTTGATGCAAGAATTGATACCGCAATTCCTGATAGGCAACCAGTACCTAAACCCGATTTAAGACGGATGTTGATTCCCATTGGGCCAGTATTAGTTTTTGGGGCAAGTAATTTTCCCTTGGCATTTTCAACCGCAGGTGGCGATACAGCCTCTGCATTGGCAGCAGGTTGTCCGGTAATTGTAAAAGCACATTCCTCACATCCTGGTACAGCCGAAATGGTAGCAAAAGCCATTATTACTGCAGCAAAAAAAACAAATATGCCCGATGGAGTATTTTCAATGATGTTTGGCAGTGGCGAAATGGCCATGAAATTAGTAACACATCCTGCAGTAAAAGCTATTGGATTTACAGGTTCCAGAAATGGGGGAATGGCAATTTTTAATGCAGCAGTAAACCGCTCTGAACCTATACCGGTATATGCCGAAATGAGTGCCATTAATCCTCTAGTGCTAATGCCCGGTGCTATTGCTTCAAATACACCTGCACTTGCTCAGGGCCTTGCAACTTCTGTAACAATGGGAGTAGGGCAATTTTGTACTAATCCGGGATTAGTATTAATGATTGATGATAATAACACTAAAATGTTTTTAAATTCATTAGCTGAATGTTTTAAGAAAATTGCACCTGCTACTATGCTTAATAAAAATATATGTGCAGCTTATGCCACTGGTATCCAAAAATTAAAAACTACACCTGCTGTTACATTACTAACTAATGGTAATGCTTCTGAAAATGGAATCAAAAGCCAGGGTGATCCGCATGTATTTACCGTTGTACAAAAAGATTTTATAGCCAATGAAATTTTATCACATGAAGTATTTGGTCCGGCAACAGTAGTAGTTTTATGTAAAAATGTGGGAGAAATAAGTGAAGCATTACATCATATGGAAGGGCAATTAACAGCAACAATACATGCAAGTGCTGATGAAACAGAAGACCTGCAACCCTTAATTGATATAATGAAAGAAAAAGCCGGAAGAATTTTATTTGGTGGGTTTCCTACTGGCGTTGAGGTTTGTGATTCCATGCAACATGGTGGCCCGTTTCCATCTACAACAGACGTAAGATCAACTTCTGTTGGAACTGCCGCCATTCTGCGTTTTGTAAGACCTGTTGCCTACCAGAATTTTCCTCAACAGTTTTTACCTGAAGCATTAAAAAATAACAATCCGCTTAATATTTTAAGGATTATTAATGGTGTGTGGACGAGGGATTTTGTATCTTAAAAACAAGATTTAAATTATGATTCTTTTAAACGAATACTTTTATTAAACAAATTAATATTTTTTGCAGTGTAATTTTATATTTTTAAGATACAGTTATTAATTAAACTAAAAATTTCCTTCAAACTTTTGCTAATATGATTGAAGCTGTTTTACTTGAATACGGTATTAATATAAAAGAATGTAAGGTAGTATCTTATGGAAGCGGATTAATTAATAATACATGGATAATAAAAAAAGAAAAGGATGAATATATTCTTCAACGAATAAATCATAAAGTTTTTAATAAACCTGAATATATAGCAGAAAACATTCATGCAATTTCTGAATATTTTAAAATAAATTTTCCGGCTTATTTATTTGTTTCTCCTGTTAAAACAAAAAAAATGCAGGAAATGGTATTTCTTTTTGAAGAAGGATATTTCAGGTTATTTCCATTTGTCTATAATTCACATACTATTGATGTAGTTACAAATACAAAGCAGGCTTATGAAGCGGCCAATCAGTTTGGAACTTTTACAAGGCAATTATCGGGTTTTAATACTGCAGGTTTAAAAATAACCTTACCCGATTTTCATAATCTTACACTACGTTACCAGCAATTTAAAACAGCCATTTTAAACGGAAATACACAAAGAATACAGGCAAGTTCAGTTATCATCGAAAATATTGAAAAGCATAAAAATATTGTTGATGAATTTGAGAAAATAAAGCTGGATCCGGATTTTAAATTAAGGGTTACACATCACGACACAAAAATAAGTAATGTTCTTTTTGATAAAGATGATAATGGTTTATGTGTAATAGATCTAGACACTATAATGCCAGGCTATTTTATAAGTGACCTAGGAGATATGATGCGAACTTACCTGTCTCCGTCGAATGAAGAAGAAGAAGATTTTACTAAAATTAAAATAAGGCCAGAATATTTAGAGGCTGTAATAAATGGTTATTTATTTGAGATGAATAATGAGCTGTCTGAAAAAGAAAAACAATACTTTATTTATTCAGGGAAGTTCATGATATACATGCAGGCAATCCGTTTTTTTACTGATTTTTTAAATGACGATATTTATTACGGTTCCAAATATGAAGACCATAATCTTAACAGGGCAAAAAATCAATTGATTTTATTGGGGAAATTAATTGAAATAGAAAAAAATAATTAATTGGCTGCTGCCAGCATTTTTATTCTTTTATTTTAAATAAACGATCCTGTGTTTCTATTATTTCATTACAGGTAATCTTATACCAGAAGGATATGGATTTATTTTCAGGATTATTTCAGGAAATTGAAAATGGCAAGTAAAAAATAACATCAGTTTAAAGATCATAAATTGTTAATTTTGATTTTACATAGGGGTTGGATGCTGTTTAGTATTTACTCCAATAAAAAATTTTGGTAAAGCAAATGGCAACTATATTAATTATTGATGATGAAAAAGCGATAAGGAAAACATTAACAGAAATCCTTAGTTACGAGGGATACAAAATTGATGAGGCCAGTGATGGTGAAGAAGGCCTTAAACGGTTTAGCGAAAAAGCCTATGATATTGTATTGTGTGATATTAAGATGCCTAAATTGGATGGCATTGAGTTTTTGGAAAAGGCTAAAGAAATTAATGCTGATGTTCCTGTTATTATGATTAGTGGACATGGTAATATTGATACTGCCGTAGAAGCTGTTAAAAAAGGTGCTTTTGATTACATTAGTAAACCTCCGGATCTTAACCGCTTGTTAATTACTTTAAGAAATGCTGTGGATAAGCAAAGCTTGGTTATAGAAACTAAAGTATTAAAACGCAAAGTTGGTAAAGTGCAGGAGATGATTGGAGAAAGTGGCCCAATTAAAAGAATAAAAGATACTATTGAAAAAGTGGCACCAACCGATGCCAGAGTACTTATAACAGGTGAAAATGGAGTGGGTAAAGAATTAGTGGCAAGATGGATACATGAAAAAAGCAACCGCAATTCTGGTCCAATGGTTGAAGTGAATTGTGCAGCAATTCCATCAGAGCTGATAGAGAGCGAATTATTTGGTCATGAAAAAGGTTCTTTTACCTCAGCTATTAAACAACGTATTGGTAAGTTTGAAACTGCTAATGGCGGCACTTTGTTTTTAGATGAGATAGGTGATATGAGTTTAACAGCTCAGGCAAAAGTTTTAAGAGCTTTACAGGAAGGAAAAATTACAAGGGTTGGAGCAGAAAAAGATATAAATGTAGATGTAAGGGTAATTACTGCCACCAATAAAGATTTGTTGAAAGAAGTGGAAGATAAAAATTTCAGGCTTGATTTATATCATCGCCTTGGTGTAATTATCATACATGTTCCCTCCTTAAATGAAAGGAGAGAAGATGTTCCCTTACTTGTTGATTATTTTATTGATATTATTGCAACAGAATATGGCCAGCCAAAAAAAACTATTGAACTAAAAGCTATGACTGCCCTGAAACTTTATAACTGGACAGGTAATATCCGTGAATTAAGAAATGTTGTGGAACGCTTAATAATTTTATCAGGTAAAACCATTACACTGGAAGATGTGGAGAATTATGTATTACCTAAAAAATGAATCTTAAAGGATAAGCAAAATAGAGCAATATAGTAATTGCTGATTCTAAATTCCTGTTTAGTTAAAGAATCCCCAACAATACACAAACGGTATTATTTGTTACCATTTATTATGGTATTTTTGGCAATCTTAAAATTTATAATATGGGTATTGGGTTTATTATTTTTATTGTGGCAACCATTGGGTGGCATATTGGGGTATATGGTATGTTTAAAAAAGCTGGTATTGAAGCTTGGAAAGCTTTTATCCCTTTTTACAATACCTGGTGCATGGTGCACAAAATGGAATTAAAAAAATATTGGTTTTTTTTACAATTTATACCAATTGCAGGTCAGTTTATTACCATCTGGATACTAATTAAATTTGTTGAACACTTTGGCCGTTTTGATTTTTGGCATCATGCAGCTGCAGTTTTTGTGCCCTTTTTGTATTTCCCCTATGTAGGATTTTCTAAAAACGAAAAATATGCTGGTATACCCGTAGTAAAAAATTATAAAAAATCTGCCTCCAGAGAATGGATTGATGCGGCAGCTTTTGCAGTGGTAGCTGCTACCATTATCCGCACTTTCGTTTTTGAGGCTTATGTAATTCCTACAAGTTCTATGGAAAAATCATTATTAATAAATGATTATTTGTTTGTTAGTAAATCTGCTTACGGGCCACGCATACCCAATACACCTATTGCGATGCCTTTTATGCATCATACCATTCCCGTAATTAATAAGCAGTCATATCTTGAATGGATTCAGATTCCCTATACCAGGTGGTTTTCTTCTCCGGTAAAAAGAAATGATGTAGTGGTTTTTAATTTCCCTGGTGGAGATACACTTACTAAAGAATATGATTCACAAGTGCCTTACTACGATTTAGAAAGAGAATTGGGAAGGGAAAAAGTTTGGGAACAATACACCATTAAAACAAGGCCTGTTGATAAAAGAGAAAATTATGTAAAACGTTGTGTTGCTGTTGCAGGTGACTCGTTGAAAGTAGTTGATGGCTCTTTGTTCATTAATGGAAAACCATCTGAATTTACAAATACCACAACTTTTTATAGTGTAAGAACTAAAAATGTACTGTTAGATGAGGATGTGTTGAAAAATATAGGTATTCATGTAAATATTAGTGAAGAACAAACACAGTCAAATGATTTTAATACCGGTACTGTGGCTAATGAGTATATTTTAAATTTAAGCAGTACCGAACTTGCAGCTTTAAAAACAATACCCGGTATTGATTCCATTTACAGAATTTCGGACAATAATACCAAAACCTATCCATATTGTTATACCGGTATTTCAAATCAATGGACAACAGATAATTTTGGTGGCGAAGGGCTGTGGGTTCCCAAAAAAGGAGCTACTATAAAGCTTACTCCTTATAACATAAATTTATATAAGAGAGTTATATTGGTTTATGAAAACAATAAATGGGAAGAGCAAAATGGCAAAATACTTATAAACGGTAAAGAGGCCGACAGTTATACTTTTAAAATGAATTATTACTGGATGATGGGCGATAACCGTCATAAATCGCAGGATAGTCGTTTTTGGGGGTTTGTACCTGAAGATCATGTTGTGGGAAAAGCATCACTTATTTGGTTTAGCTGGGAGGGTGGCCCAAGATGGAAACGAATTTTCAGCTGGATTAAATAATACTTCCCTTTTTAATACGTTATACTTTAACTTAGTGGTATCATCCTCTTTGCTTTGCAGGGAGGATTTTTTATCTGTATTAAAAATTAATGTTATGAACCAAGAGGAATATCATTTTTCATTTGAAGTGTTTAATTCAATTGATGAATTGTCAAAAGATGATACATTACTATTAAATGAAGCCAGAAAAGTAACAGATAATGCCTATGCTCCTTATTCTCATTTTAATGTAGGGGCTATTGCAAAATTAAAGAACGGAGAAACAGTAACTGGAACTAACCAGGAAAATGCAGCTTACCCTGCTGGAATTTGTGCCGAAAGGGTTTTACTTTCTTCCGCAGCTACACTTTTTCCAAACGTTGCTATAGATACCATTGCCATTAGTTATCATAATAAAAAAGGAAAAAGTAATCACCCTGTATCTCCATGTGGTATTTGCCGACAAACATTATTGGAGTATGAAGAAAGGGTTAAACAACCAATCAGACTTATTTTAAGTGGAATGGAAGGAAAAATCTATATCATTCATAAATCCAGCCAGTTATTGCCTCTTTCATTTGGCGGGGATGATTTAAAATAACTACCCTGATTTCTGTAAAGAAGTGAAAAATCGAGAAGCATAAATATTTAATAAGTTTTTGTAATGAGTGAGAAAATTAAAACAAGGTCTGTACTCCATAGGCATATTTTGCTTCATGCTCAAGTAACCATTTCTTTCGCCAGAGATCTCCGCCATATCCAACCAGATCTCCTTTTATTCCAATAACCCTGTGGCAGGGAACAATAATACAAATACTATTATTACCATTTGCTGTACCAACAGCTCTTATAGCTTTTATATTTTCAATCCGTTTGCTTAATTCTAAATAACTGATTGTTTTGCCATAAGGTATATTACTCAAGGCTGACCAAACCGTTTGCTGAAAATCAGTTCCCACCTGCGATGTATTTATGGAAAATACCGTTCGTTTGCCTTCAAAATATTCATTCAATTGTTTAATACAATTTTTTATAACCGGGGATTTGGGCTGTACAAAACTAATTTCAGCTTCATTTATTTTATTCCCCTTCCAGCTATTTAAAAACAACACATCAGAAATGGCATTGCCCGTACTGCGTATTTCCAGTACACCCAAAGGCGATTGATAATATACCATTTCGATGTTCATCAGTGTTGGCATCAAATTTACAATGATTTAACCGGAGAAAATAAATAATAAAGTCAGCCTATTTTACAACCATTTTTTACTTGCAACGATGGGTGTAACAGCACCACTTCATTTTCCTGATTATACACACCCAGTACCAAACATTCGCTGAAAAAATTGGCAATTTGCTTTATAGGAAAATTTACTACAGCAATAACCTGTTTGCCAATCAGGTTTTCCTTTTCATACAAAGATGTAATTTGTGCCGATGATTTTTTAATCCCCAAATCTCCAAAATCGATACTTAGCTGATAGGATGGCTTTCTTGCATTGGTAAAATCATTTGCTTCTACAATTGTTCCTACCCTGATATCTATTTTTTCAAAATCGTTCCAGCTAATCATTTTGTATTTTTATAATTAATAAATTACTTAGTACCGATAACTAAATTACTTAAAATGTTTGTAGAAATAAAAAAAGCCACCCACGATGATGTTAAACTGGTTGCACCAATATTTGATGCTTATAGAATATTTTATAATCAACCATCAAATGAAAAAAGTGCAACTTATTTTTTATTGGAAAGAATAACCAAAAATGAATCTGTAATTTTTATAGCATTTGTAAAAGGTGTTGCAGCTGGCTTTTGTCAGCTTTATCCCATATTTTCTTCAGTAGGATTAAAGCGTACCTGGTTATTAAATGATTTATTTGTAAATAAAAATGCCCCGGGGCTGGGTGTTGCAACAGCTTTGCTTAATCATGCAAAAAAATTTGGTATTGAAACCAATGCCAGCTGGTTATTACTGCAAACCGGTTCAGATAATTTTACTGCGCAATCAGTTTATGAAAAAAATGGCTGGAATAAATTGACAGATTTTTTTTATGAACTGCCTATAATATAGGTTTTACCACCGGCTTATATCAACCACTGCGTCTAAATTTAGTTTACCATAAATATGCGGAAACTCCTCATTTATTGATGGTGCCATTTCAAAAATATGTACTGCCTCTAATTTTCCCTCATCAATATGTAAAATTAAAAGATCGGTTTGGTTGCTATAATATCTTTTTATAACACCTTCTACCTGTTCTTTTTTACTGGCATGAATAAATCCCTCAGTTGCCAACGATGGTGCTTCGTAATAGCCAAGTTCTAAAGCTTTTTCCCAAATGGGTATACTTACTACGTGATAAATCATTGGTCTAATAAATTGGCTAATAAAAGAAGTTCATTCATTTTATAACGGTTCCTGTCATTATCAAAGCATTTACTCAGTTCTTCCAGCAAAAATTGAATAATTTTTTTGTTACTCATCTGCCTGAAATAAGATGTTGTTGGTGGAACCGAAATACGTTTAAAATAACTCTCCACATCTTTATTGCTGTAGATTTGTCCATTTAATGGATCTATATAAAAATTTATTTTTTCTGAAGCATGTCCAACAGGGTTTAAAAGATCATATTGCTGATCAAAATATGCCAGAATAAACTGACGGGGAATATTAATTGCCTTTACAGGAATATCAAGCAATTCGCACAGGACCAAATAAATAATCCCGTTACTTAATGCATTCCCTTTTTTACATTCCAGTGCTTTATTAATTAAATAATCGTCAGGATTATTATAGGCAAATTCTACACCTTTTTGTTTGTAATAATTAAATATAATGCTGGTTAAAACATTTGCCTGTTCTAATGGAGTAAGGTAATTGTTTAATTCAAGCCAGATATTGCGTCTCAATTTTTCAATTTCCTGCAATACAGTGGTTTTCTGCAATTCGGGGTAATGATACCTCACTACAAGTAAAGCCCCCTCAAGTAAATCTGCTTTTCCTGAAGCCCAATTGGTAAAATCATTGGTTAAATCTCTAAAGTGTAACCTATGAATGAGTAATTCAATTTTTTCCTGTAATTCTTCATCCGGCGTATTTTCCCAAAGGTTTTCCAGGTTGGGAATTATTGCTTTTCCGAAAGAAATAATTTTTTCGCTTACCGTATTGTAAACAAATTCATCAGGGTCATCAATTAAATGCAAAAGGGCAGATATTTCTTTGTTTTCCTTCATTGCTGATAAAATTCGGAAATTGAATTAGATTAAAATAATTAAAATTTTCCACAGTGGTTATTAACTTTTTAATGTACAAAAAAAAATCCCGCCGAAGAATCGGAGGGATTTTTTTAACCCTTAAAACAACCAACATGAAAACTGTTGATTACATGTTCAACATTAAATACGCAATTTTGTTGTTTTGGGTTGCTATTTCTTTAAATTAATTATGTTAAATATTTTACAATTTTAATTATTAAACCAGTGCCAATTCCAATACCTGCTGCATTGTTTTTACATAATGAAATTTTATACCTTTAATATACTGACTGTTAATTTCTTCCACATCTTTTTCGTTTTGCCAGCACATAATTATTTCCTTTAACCCTGCCCGCTTGGCTGCCAGTACTTTTTCTTTAATACCACCCACAGGCAACACCTGGCCACGTAAGGTAATTTCACCTGTCATTGCTAAGTAAGGTTTTATCTTACGTCCTGTAAATGCACTTGCCAATGCTGAAAGCATGGTTATACCTGCACTGGGCCCATCTTTAGGCACTGCACCTTCAGGCACATGAATATGAATATCTTTCTTTTGAAACATTTCCGGATCAATATTTACTCTTTTACAATTGGCTTCTAAGTATGTTAATGCGGTACTGGCACTTTCTTTCATAACATTACCAAGATTGCCGGTAAGTTTTAATTCCCCTTTGCCATCACTTAATTGAGTTTCAATAAAAAGTATATCGCCTCCCACATAGGTCCAGGCAAGACCAACAGCTACCCCGGGCATATTTGCAATTTTATACAAATCATTACTGTATCTGGGTTTACCTAAAATCTTTTCAACATCCTTATTGGTAATAGTTGCTTTAAGTTTTCCTTTTGTTACCATTTCTTTTGCCTGATAGCGCATTATGCTGGCCAACTGACGATCAAGTTCTCTAACACCACTTTCCCTGGTATAATCTTCAACAATTTTTTCCAGAACAGCATCACTTAATTTAAAACTCACTTCATTTAATCCATGCATATCTTTTTGCTTGGGCAATAAGTGTCTTTTTGCAATTTCTATTTTTTCTTCTACCGCATACCCGCTAAGATCAATTATTTCCAATCGATCTCTTAAAGCAGGCTGTATATTGCTTATATTATTAGCCGTGGCAATAAATAATACTTTACTTAAATCATACTCCAACTCTAAATAATTATCGTAAAAAGTATTGTTTTGTTCAGGATCTAATACTTCCAGTAAAGCTGATGATGGATCGCCATGAACGGTATTACCCACTTTATCAATTTCATCCAGTATCATAACCGGGTTACTGGATTTTATTTTTCTTATTGATTGTATTATTCTTCCGGGCATTGCGCCAATATAGGTTTTACGATGGCCCCGTATTTCACTTTCATCATGTAAACCGCCTAAACTTACTCTTACATATTTTCTGTTAATAGCTGCTGCAATACTTTTTCCCAAACTAGTTTTACCAATACCTGGAGGGCCTAAAAAGCAAAGTATTGGTGATTTCATATCACCTTTTAGTTTAAGTACAGCTAAATATTCTAAAATACGTTCCTTTATTTTTTGCATTCCGTAATGATCATGATCCAGTATTTTTTTCGACTTTTTTAAATCGTACTGATCTTCAGTATAATCTTCCCAAGGAAGGTCCAGCATTAAATCCAGGTGATTATAAGTTACCGAGTAATCCGGAGTAGAAGGGTGCATGCGTTCCAGTTTTTCAACACCTTTGGTAAACATTTCTTTAGCTGCCTTTGGCCATTTTTTTGTTTCAGCCTTTTTCTGCATGTCTTTTACTTCGGCCACATTATCGCCACCTAATTCTTCTTTAATGGCTTTCATCTGTTGTTGCAAAAAATATTCCCGCTGCTGTTTGTCTAATTCGTTTCGGGTTTTATTGGTTACTTTATTTTTTAATTCAGCATATTGTAATTCTGTTTGCATTAGGTTCATCAGCAACTCAGCTCTTGCTTTAATATTGCTAATTTCCAATAGCCTTTGCTTTTCTTTAATATCACTGTTTAAATTACTGCTTACAAAATGGATTAGGAAAGAGGGGTTTTCGATGTTTTTTAAAATAATTGCAGCTTCGCTCGGCAGATTTGGGCTCAGGCCTACTATTTGACCTGCTAAATCTTTAATACTACCTACCATAGCATCAAAATCTGCATCCTCTTTTAAATTTTCTTCATTTAATACTTTTATTTTTGCTTTAAAATAAGGATCGTCTGTAGTTATTTCTTCAATTTTAAATCGCTTGCGTCCCTGTATAATAATTGTAGTGCCCCCATCGGGCATTTTAATAAGTTTAACAATTTTTGCAACAGTTCCAATATCTTCTAAATCGCTTACAACCGGTTCTTCTACATTACTGTCTTTTTGCGCTACCACACCTATCAATTTGTCAGCCTTATAAGCATCATTTACAGCTTTTATACTCTTATCTCGGCCTACAGTTATAGGAATTACTACTCCAGGAAATAATACAGTATTTCTTAAAGGTAAAACCGGTAATTCAAGTGGAATGGGCTGATCATCAGTGTTTGGATCTTCATCTTCATTTAAAGGTATGATAGGCATAAACTCCATTTCATCTTCCGAACCCTGCAAATAAAATTTCTTATTCATATAAATCTCAATATAAAGTCAAAATGTCAAACCACACAGCAAAAAATCATATTTTTTGTGCGGCTGTATATATAGTCAATTTTAATGCCAAGCAACAATTCTAAAAGTTGCATTCAAAAATTAAAATTTTTTAAAGTGTTTTTTGATTCTTAAAGTCTATTTTAAATATTTTTATAATTAAGTTGAGATTTATATGAAAAAAAAATAAACCTCTAAGTTTATAAATTAAAACATTCCGATTATTTCATAAAGGGCACAGGAGTTATCTTTGCACTTGATGTATATTAATTGTACCGATAAAGAACATTTTATTTTAGAAAAAATTTCAACTGCCGCTAAATCATTGGGAGTGCCCTGTTATTTAATCGGAGGTTTTGTTAGAGATAAAATTTTAGGCAGAAATACAAAAGATTTAGACATAGTTTGTGTTGGAGATGGCATCATACTGGCACATAAAGTTGCAGAACAGTTTAAACCAAAACCTGATGTACAGTTTTTTAAACATTTTGGTACGGCACAAATAAAAATTGATGATGTAGAAATTGAGTTTGTAGGGGCAAGAAAAGAGAGTTATAATTTTGACAGCCGGAAGCCTGCTGTTGCTTTGGGCTCCCTTCAGGATGATCAAAACAGAAGAGATTTTACAATAAATGCATTAGCCATAAGTTTAAATGTATCCGATTACGGAGAACTTACAGATCCTTTTAATGGTATAAAAGATTTAAAACTAAAAAATATTCAAACGCCTCTGAAACCGGGTATTACGTTTAGTGATGACCCATTACGAATGATGAGGGCCATTCGTTTTGCAACACAGTTAAATTTTACAATTGAAGAAAAAACATTTAATGCAATTGGTGAAAATGCGGAGCGAATTAAAATTGTGAGTGGCGAAAGAATTGCTGATGAACTTAATAAAATTATTCTTTCTCCAAAACCTTCTGTTGGATTTGATCTATTATTTAAAAGCGGGATACTTAAAATAATTTTTCCACAAATGGTGGCATTAGCAGGTGCAGAATATGTTGATGGCATGGGACATAAAGATAATTTTTATCACACTTTACAGGTATTGGACAATATAGCCCAAAATACAAATGATTTATGGTGGCGGTGGGCTGCTGTTTTACATGACATTGCGAAGCCGGTTACAAAAAAATTTGAAGAAGGGCATGGTTGGACCTTTCATGGGCACGAAGCTGTTGGAGGAAGAATGGTACCCAGGATATTTGCACAATTAAAACTCCCACTGAATGAAAAAATGAAGTTTGTACGTAAAATGGTAGAAATGCATTTACGTCCCATTGGCCTTACAAAGGAGAATATAACTGATAGTGCGGTGAGAAGATTATTATTTGATGCCGGCGAGGATTTTGATGCGTTAATGACATTATGTTCTGCAGATATTACATCAAAAAATAAACAAAAAGTAAAGCAGTTCTTAAATAATTTCGACCTTGTTCGTATACGTTGTGCAGAGGTTGAAGAAAGTGATCATTTGCGTAACTGGCAACCACCTATTACCGGCGAAATAATTATGGCTACATTTAATTTACAGCCCGGCCGAATTGTAGGAGATTTGAAAAATGCAATAAGAGAGGCTATTTTAGATGGAATAATACCAAATGAATATGAAGCTGCACATACTTTTATGATTTCAAAAGCTCAGGAAATGAGGATTGGTAAAAAGTAATTGGTAATTAAACCGCATAAACGCTTAAATAACTCAGGCCCTTTTTAAATTCCTAATCTCAAATTCCTGATTACTGTATAATATTCTTATTTTTACACTATGGCTATTTTACGTTTTAGAGTTTATTGGGAAGATGACGAAAGCATTTATCGTGATATTGCAATACGGCATACACAAAATTTTTTCGATTTGCACAGTTGTATTTTAAAAAGTTATGAGTTCGACTCCAAACATAAAGCAACTTTTTACCGCAGTAATGATAATTGGCAAAGGGGCAGGGAAATTTCTTTAGAAAAATATGATAAAGAATATAAAGCCGAACCTTTAATAATGGTTGAAACGCTGGTAAATTCGGAAATAAGTAATCCCAATCAAAAATTTATTTACGAATACGATTTTAATAAATTCTGGCATTTTATGGTGGAGTTAATTAATGTAGATAAAGAAGAAAGTATAAAAATTTCCTATCCCTCCTGCATAAGAGTAGAAGGAATTGCTCCTTCACAATATGGTACAAAAGGATTGGTGGATAGCAGGCTTGCAGAGATGGAAGAAAAATATGATTTACAACCCGAAGCATTAAGAGACGGATATAGTGAGGAAGGAGAAGATGGTGAAGTTAGTGAAACAGCCGAAGAAGAAGATGTAACCAATGAGGAAAATGATGGCTTTTAGGGGCTTGACTTAGTAATTATTATATATCCATTAATAAATGAGTTCTATACAAACTCAATTATTTACAATGAAGAAGACTTGTATTGTTATTGCAGGGCCTACAGCAGTTGGAAAAACTTTCTTCGCTATTCAATTAGCACAACATCTAAACACACAAATAATTTCTGCAGATAGTCGCCAGTGTTTTAAAGAATTGACTATTGGAGTTGCAAAACCTACACAAGCTGAATTAAATCAGGTACCACATCATTTCATTAATTCTCATTCCATTCATGACGAAGTAAACGCCGTTGTTTTTGAACAATATGCGTTAAAAAGAATAAATGAAATTTTTACTACTAATGACATGGCGGTAATGGTGGGTGGTACCGGCTTATATTTAAAAGCGTTTTGTGATGGTATTGATGATTTGCCGGATATTGATCCGGTAATAAGAGAAAATATAGTTGCAAAGTATGAACAGAACAGACTGGAATGGTTACAAAACGAAGTTAAAAAAAATGACCCTGTTTATTTTGCCAAAGGAGAAATAAAAAATCCACAACGTTTAATGCGTGCTCTTGAAGTAAAATTATCAAGTGGTAGATCAATAATTGATTTTCAAACTCAGCTAAAAAAACAACGGGAATTTAATATTGTAAAAATAGGGTTGGAGTTACCCAAAGAACAATTGCATATAAATATTAACAACAGGGTTGATACTATGATAAGCGATGGTTTATTAGATGAGGTAAAAAAACTTGAGCCTAATAAAAACCTGAATGCTTTGCAAACTGTTGGATACAGGGAGTTATTTGATTTTCAAAAGGGTATTATTACGTTTTCAGATGCCATAGAAAGAATAAAAATAAATACCCGGCAATACGCCAAACGTCAAATGACCTGGTTTAAAAAAGATTCAGATTTGAAATGGGTAAGTCCTTATCTTCCGGCAGCAGCATTGCTGGAAGATATTTTATTGGGAAAGTAGATTTATAAATTGGTAATGGTAAATTAATAAGATTATTTTCCTTTTCCTCTCTGGTTCCTTCTAAAGAAATATTCATCACTTCAATATTAATTCCGGTTATTTTCTTTGCTTCATTTCTTATAAATATAACAGTACCATTGTAAGAGGGCATACTGAACTGATCGGTACCTGTTTTTTCAAGTGAAGCATTACCCAGTATTGAGTTTACCTGTAAAATACTATTAGTTACAACTACATCTACCTCCAGAACTACACTCCCCTGAGGGAATTTATATTTACCAACAAATTGTTGCAAAGAATCCTGTGCATTTAAATAAAGGCAGAAAGTAATAAATACAGAAAGTAAAAGAAAAACTTTTTTCATGGCAGCAAGTTTACTATAAAAATACGTTAACCACTTGTAATATGTTACAACATAAAAAATAAAACTTAAAATTTAAAGCCAATTGTGGCTACTACATTCCCTCTTTGTTGTTTAAGGATTGCATAAGTATTTGCCCTGTCCTCCAGTCTGTAAGGAAGATCAATATCTTTTGTAATGGTATGTATATATGTAAGATCTATAAAAATTCCTTTATTTCTATAGCCTAAACCTCCACTCAATAACATTCTGTTTACTTTTGAAGGGGCATTTTTATAAGGGTTACCATAATATGCAAATCCTAATCTTCCCATAATAGTATTAAACTTCAATTCTCCGCCTGCTTTAAAATTAAAGTTGCCCTTGTATTCATCTTTAATTGTTTCATTTAATTGTTTATAATACCCTTTTTCGCCGGCAGTAGGATTTTGATTATCGCTGTTAAACTTAGAGCCTTTATAATTAACATATTCTACATCAGCGCTAATAAATCCTTTTTGCCTTTTTACATTAGCCACTTCCCTAAAAACATATGATGCACTAAATATTGCTTTAAAAGGAGTGGTTTGTGTATATAAACTTTCACCAGCTACATTGTTTGTAAAAGTAGTGGATGAGACACTAAAATTATTAATGGGGTTTTCTAATTGTGTTGATAAAGTAGTGGTTCTTTTATCTGTTAACCCCATAAAAGTTGGTGTATGTATAGCTAATCCTAAACGGATATAATCCTGTGGCCTGTAAATAATACCCAATTTTGCATTAAAACCTACACCTTTAGTGGTATAGTTATCAGTATAATCAAACTGCTTAAAATGATTGGAAGAATTATTTGAAGTGTCAAACTCTTTAAAATTAGTATTACTGGTATAGTTAATAATAGGTACCCCAAACGTTACACCCCAAAACCATTTATCCTCGTAATTATGTGCAAAGCCGATAGCAACTTCTGTAATGCCCCCTTTGGTGGTTTTATTCATTTCCTGACGTATTGCCCTACCTGCATCTAAAATATACTCCGGTGCTCCTTTAACCTGGTATTGGCCGTTTACTTTTACAGTATCTATTAAATAGGTATATAAGGCTGGAGCAGAACCATAAGGTAAAGGTGAA
>JAYUTC010000234.1:0-10435 GCA_043755395.1 Ferruginibacter sp. | reverse complement strand
ACCTGAAATTAAATAATTGATTCTACCTTTACATTAATTATTTAATTTCAGGTGTTTTTGCAGGCATTGCAAAATAATTCAAACGTAAACTATCACTCCAACCATTGGGGTTTTTATTAAAGGATTTACTGCTAAAAAATATCATACCCTGAATGTTTGGAGTATTTCGTATTGCTTCTATTTGTCTGGGAAGCTGTGTTGTATCATTCCAAAAAACATTGCTGCCAGCTTTATAAATACCAAGGCCTATATAACAATTTTTGCCATATGTATGTGTGTTCCACCAATCCAATACAACCTGGTATGGTGCATTTTTTTGTTCAAACTCCCAATAAATTTGTGGTGCTACATAATCTATCCAGCCGTTTTTGAGCCAAAGTAAAATATCAGCATACAAATCATCGTAATTGGTTTGCCCTGCTCTTGTATTACTTCCATTTACAGGGTCTTTATCAATATTGCGCCATACCCCAAATGGCGAAATTCCAAACTGACATTTTTTATTTTCTTTCTTTATTATCCTGCTCAGCATAAAAATAATAGAATCAGTATTGCTTCTTCTCCAGTCATCTTTAGTCATTCCATTACCATATTGCAGGTACTTTTCATCATCCGGAAATTCTTTTCCTTCAATACGATAAGGATAAAAGTAATCATCAAAATGAATAGCATCTACAGGATACCGGGTCACAATATCTTTTACAATATTTGTTACATAATGCTGAACTTGTTTATTTCCCGGATCAAAATATTTTTTATCGCCGTAGGTTAAAAACCAATCGGCGTGAATCTTTGTAATATGTGTTGCAGCAATTGATGAGGTATTTATATTAAATGCTGCTCTGTAAGGATTCAGCCATGCATGAAATTCCATGCCTATTTTATGAGTTTCGGCAATCATAAATTCCAAAGGATCGTAATAAGGAACAGGAGGCTTTCCTTGTTTTCCGGTAAGCCACTCACTCCATGGTTCGTATTGAGACGGATAGAAAGCATCTGTTGCCGGTCTTATTTGCACAATCATGGCATTCATGCCATTGGATTTGTGCATATTTAATAATTTTAAAAACTCTACTTTTTGTGAATCAGAATTATAATTTCCCTTAGAAGGCCAGTCTATATTATCAACTGAAGCAACCCATACACCCCGAAATTCGGTTTTGTTTTGGCCGGATGAAGTGAAAGTTGCAAAACTAAGTGTCAAAAATAAAAAGACAGCAGGTAAAAATTTCATCTATGGCGGTTAATGAATTAATTGGGATGGCGAATTTTATCTAATAAAGTATTTAAAATTTTAGCTTCGCCATCAGATATATTACTTAATATGTCATCCATTTCATCCTGATGATCATCCATTTTTTTTAATGTTTTTTTTCCTTTTTCTGTAATGGAAACGTCTACCAGACGCTTATCGGTTTTGCAAACAATTTTTTTTGCCAGGCCTTTTATAATAAGTCTGTCTACAATACGGCTAGTATCGCTCATTTTATCCAGCATTCGCTGTCGTATTTGCAGAGTTGAAAGTGGCTGGCCTGCTCCACGTAAAATTCTAAGAATATTAAACTGCTGAGCTGTAAGACCATGGTTTTCAAATAAATTTTTCATCTGTTCAGTTAACCAGTTAAAAGTATAAATAAGATTTATACTTGCTTTCTGGTGTTCGTTCCTGAATTTTGATTGGTTGATATCTTCCTGTATGCCCATAATAAAAATATTAATCGTAAGATAATTATTCCTCAGCTATTTTTTTTACAGAAAACTCGTTAATATAAATTTTTACCAGGGTTATAAAATAGCTGATTAGCAAAGGGCCAAAAATAACACCCCAAAAACCAAACAGGCCAATACCCACTATAACTCCAAAAATGGTAACCAGGGGATGCACATCCATTAATCTTTTAAGAATTGTAAGCCTTGCTATATAATCTATGTTTGTAATTACTACTCCTGCATAAATCAACAAACCCAAAGCAGCACCTGATTTACCTACAGCATATAAATAAAGTGTAAGTGGTATCCATATTACAGCAGTACCTACTATGGGTACCATTGAAAAAACTCCGGTTAAAAACCCCCATAAACCCCAATCCTTTATCCCAAAAAAATAATAACCAACTGATGCTATTAAGCCTTGTATTATTGCCAATACCGGAATTCCAATAGCATTGGCTTTAATCATATTTTTGGTTTCGTTGCTAAGTAAATCAATATTTTCTTCTTTTAATGGAATAAATTTATCTAAAAATTTTTCAACAAGCCTTCCGTTTTGTAATAAGAAGTAAAGCAGGAAAAACATAATTGCAAAATTGCTTAAAATACTGGCAGAGCTGTTTAATATTGTAGGAACAATTGTAGCTGCCTGTTTTTGAAAAGCAGTTAAATTTTCATCGGACAATAATTCTATACCGGTTTTTTCAAAAATCTTCTGGCCTACAATTTTTGCATCCATCATTAACTCCACAGGATTGCTTAAAACAACAGATACTTTATTAGTGATAATATTAATAGAAAAGTAAATAGGCAATGCAATTATTATAAGACTGGAAATAATAAACAGTAATGCAGTGGCAGTTTTATTCCATCTTTTTTTAATTGTAAGATTATAATAACTTTCTCTAAAAAGAAAATAAAGTGTTATGGCACCTAAAAAACCAGGCAAAAAAACATATAATTGTTTAAGCAGAAGAATTGCAAGGAGTATAATAAGTAGTAATAATATTATTTGCCTGAGGCGATTGTTAAATGTTAACGGCATTTTAGTAAAGATAAATTACTGGTAAGATATAAATAATAATGATGCTAATGATTAATTAATAGTTTTTGTAAACTAATCTTTCCAAACCGAAACTCCTTCACTGCAATTGGCACAAATGTCGATATTTTTACGGCTTTTCATTAACTCTGTTCTAAATTGTTTGTAATTATTGTTATTCCATATTTGCTTAAAAGACTGGTTCTTTAAATTACCTAACTGGTGTGTTGCATCTTTATCAAAACAACAAGGCACCACCAGCCCATCCCAGGTAATTACATTGGCATGCTGCAATTTCCAGCAGTGGTTGGCCATTTTATTTTTTGCAGTATATGTGCCATCAGCATTTTTTTTATAGCGGCTAAACTTTTCAGTAATGGGTATAAGTTTATTGGGATCAGTTTCATAATTATATACCTGTGCTGTTTTAAATCTTACTTCATCTACACCCACCTCTTTTGCCAATCGTATGATATCTTCTATTTGATGTTCATTTGGCTTTACAACAAGAAACTGGAAGAAAATAAAAGGTGTTTTACTATTTAATGCGGCCTTCCATTTTACTATATTTTTTGCCCCATCAATTACTTTATTAATATCACCACCAATACGATATTGCTTATAAACATCCTGTGTAGTGCCGTCAATCGAAATTATTAAACGGTCCAATCCGCTTTCTACTGTTTTTTTAGCAGCATCGTCATTTAAGTAGTGTGCATTTGTAGAAGTAGCGGTATAAATTCCTTTTGATGATGCATATTTTACCATTTCCAAAAAATCCGGGTTTAAATAGGGTTCTCCCTGAAAATAAAATATCAGGTATAACAATTCTTTATGTATATCATCAATAGTATCTCTAAAAAAGTTTTTTTGAAGCATTCCTGTTGGTCGGGTAAACTGTCTTAAACCACTCGGACATTCGGGACAGCGTAAATTGCAACTGGTGGTAGGTTCAAAGGAAATAGAAACCGGGTAACCCCATTGAACAGGTTTGTTTAACAGGCGGCTTATGTAAAAGCTACTGAGGACTTTTAAGCCATTAAAAAAACGCTTTGGGGTAATCTTACTTAATAAATTAATACTATCATTCCAATTAAACTGAGGCATTGGACAAAGGTAAGTTGATTGGGAGTTATTTGTTTAATACAATAACTTTTATACTTTGTAAAAAGCCTGAAATAAAAAACCAGTACAAAGGTACCGGTAAACTAAAAAAAGTGTCTCTCAAAAATTTAATTGTTATTCAAAGATGTTGGCTCTCCAACTTCCTCAGATATTTTTTCATCAAAATTATCAGCTTTAATTACTATTGGTTTAAAGCTTAATGTATTGCGGGTAAATTTTTCATAATTATTAAAAACAACATTCAGGGCAATAAAATTCATCACATAGGTCCTGGTTTCTGCGGGTAAATATTTTTTTATATCCCAAAAATCAGGGTTTATTTTTCCTGTTTTTTTCATTGCAGTCCAAACATTTCCTACACCACAATTGTAACTTGCAACAACCAGTAAGTAATCATTATTTAAATTACGGCAACGGTCTTGTAAATACCGGGCAGCAGCATAAGTTGATTTATTAAAATTTTTTCTGTCATCTCTTGTAATAACCTTTTTTGCTTTCTTTTTTTCATTTTTTGCAAATGATTTTGATTTTTTATTTTTTTCTGCAGTTCTGAATTGAGAAACATATTTTAAACCATATTCTTTAGCCACTTCATCCATTATTTGCCAATAACCAACTGCACCCGCTTTGGAAACGGCATTGCCATTAAAAGCACTTTCTAATGCCAATAAAATTTTAAACTCGTGTGGCAAATTATGTCTGTTTAAAATTACAGCAGCTTTTGGAAAAAAATTTTTGCCTTTATTATACGTCCGAATGAGGTAGTCTCTTCTGCTTGTAGAAAATTTTTCAACATAATCCAAAGATTGATCTTCATTGCCGGATAGTAAACCTGGATAAATAACATTTGCTTCTTTGATTTTTACAGTAGTGGCCTCATTTTTATTTAGCCTGGAAATTGATAATTTTTTTGAACTGTCTTTTTTGAACTGCGCATTTGCGGGAATAAATGTTATAATAAGCAAAAGAAAGGTTACTGTTACACTTAAAATGCAGGGAAGTAAATGATTTTTTTTTATCATATATGAAATAATTAGGGCTGGATTTCGTTATTAAAACAGGAATTATTAAAACGAATGGGTAAATCCTTTATTGCCTATTCACAAAATTTTAAGAACTTTAAAGTGCTTTAATTTTATAGCTGCTTAACTACATTAATCTTAACTACATTAATATTATGCGTATTATTTCTTTATTTTTTTGTTTTTTAATTTTTAAGGCAACTGCACAGCTTCCTGCTGATTACTTTAAGCAATTAAATGAAATTGCAATGGCTGAGCGTTTAAACCATGAAAGAATAAATGGGACAAATAATATTATAACTGCAGTATCAAATTTTGATGTAAAATATTATCGTTGCGAGTGGGAAGTTGATCCTGCAATACGTTTTATTAAAGGAAAGGTTACCGTTTATTATATTGTTACGGGTACTGGAACATCCATCTCTTTAGACTTAATGAGTCCGTTAGTTGTTGATAGTGTTAAGCAGCGAAATAATAGCCTTGTAAAACTGCAAACTAATAATATTTTGCAAATAGATTTTCCTTCAACTATTAATACAGGCACTTTCGATTCGGTAAGTATTTATTACCAGGGTGTACCGCCAAATACAGGTTTTGGATCTTTTATACAAAGTACACATACTGGTACACCAGTAATGTGGAGCCTGAGTGAACCTTATGGCAGCAGAGACTGGTGGCCCTGTAAAAATGGGCTGGATGACAAGACAGATTCCATAGATATTTTTATAACGGCACCTGCACAATATAAAGCTGCAGCAAATGGATTGTTGCAAAGCGAAACATTAATTGCCAGTAACACAAAAAAAGTAACTCACTGGAAACATCGATATCCAATTGCTTCTTATTTAATGTGTTTTGCAGTTACTAATTATGCAGTGTTTAATAATACAGTTCAGTTGGGTAATATTACATTACCAATGCAAACGTACTGCTATCCCGAAAACCTTTCATCGTTTCAGGGCGGCACTCAAAATGTATTGGATGCATTACAATTGTATCATAATCTTTTTGGAGATTATCCTTTTATTAAAGAAAAATACGGACATGTACAATTTGGATGGGGCGGTGGTATGGAGCATCAAACCTCAACTTTTATAGTATCAATTAATGAGGGACTAATTGCACATGAATTGGCTCATCAATGGTTTGGAGATAAAATTACCTGTGGTAGTTGGGAAGATATTTGGTTAAACGAAGGTTTTGCCACACATTTAGCCAGCATCTATTCCGAAAAAAAGTATCCTGCTTCAATATTATCCAATAGAAAAAATTTAATTAATAATATAACATCACAACCAGGCGGTTCGGTATGGGTAAATGATACAACAAGTGTTGGGAGAATATTTGATGGCAGGTTAAGTTATAATAAGGGATCGTATTTATTGTATATGCTAAGATGGAAACTGGGCGATTCAGTTTTTTTTAAGGCAATAAAGAATTATCAAAAGGATCCAAATGTAATTTATGGTTTTGCAAAAACAATCGATTTAAAAAAGCATTTAGAACTGGAAAGCAAACAGGACCTTACTGAATTTTTTAATGATTGGTTTACAGGGCAAGGTTATCCTTCATATAAAGTAGAGTGGACACCTATTGGAAGCAATTTTGTAAGGATAAAAATGAATCAAACCACATCACATGCAGCAGTAAGTTTTTTTGAAATGCCTGTTGCGTTAAAATTTAAAAATGCCACACAGGAAAAAACAATTGTGATAGATAACAAAACTAACGACGAAATATTTCTGAAGAATATAGGATTTGTTGCCGATAGTGTTTTTATTGATCCGGAATACTGGCTAATAAGCAAAAATAATACTACAATTAAAGTACTGGATAATTTAAGCGGGCAAAATGCAATTCAGGTATTTCCGAATCCCATCCAAAATCAATTTTATGTCTATTTAAAGAATTTTGTATTGCAATCAGTTACTATTAATTTATTTAATGCTGCCGGCCAGTTAGTGTATACTAAAATTGTAACATTGGTAAATGGTTCGGAGTATCTTGAAATACCTTCACAACACTTACCTGCTGGTGAGTACAACTTACAAGTAAAAGGAGGTAATGGATTTAAGTATGTAAAAAAGTTGCTTAAATAATTTTAGCTAAGTATTATATAATTCCATTTTCTTTTTTAGTTAACATTCCTGTACTTTGCTGCAATTAATAAAATTGTGGCAAAAAAAAGAAATACTGTATTTAAAATTGTTATTATTTCAATTATTTACCTGGCAGCAGCAGCAATAGCAATATTTTTAATTACAAATTATCTTAACCGTCCAAAGTTTGTTCGCTATCCTGCTTTTGGCATTCCGGTTCCGGTGAATTATTCCATACACGGTATTGATGTAAGCCATCATCAGGCTGCAATTGATTGGCATGAAGTAAAAGATATGCAGGATAAAAATATTAAAATTGGATTTACATATATTAAAGCCACAGAAGGTTTAAGTAATACAGATAATGCATTTAGAAGAAACTGGTTTAATGCTAAAGAAGCAAAAATTCCCCGGGGCGCCTATCACTTTTTCATATCAAATAAAAGTGGAAAAGTACAGGCACAAAATTATATAGAAACTGTTAACCTGGAAAAAGGGGATATGCCACCTGTTTTAGATATTGAACAAACAAATGGGGCATCAGTTGAAGATATTCAACAACATACAAAAGAGTGGCTGGTAAGAATAGAAAAACAATATAAAGTAAAACCAATAATTTATACAAATGTGGATTTTTATACTAATTTTTTAGCAGGCAAATTTGATGATTACCCACTTTGGGTTGCACATTATTTGGTGCTGGATAAGCCCCGTATACAGCGTGAATGGCTTTTTTGGCAACATAACGAAAGGGGAAGGGTAAATGGTATTACCGCCAATGTTGATTTTAATGTTTTTAATGGGGATAGCACTGATTTTAAGAGGCTGCTTATTAAGTAAGAGAATTTAGTAAATGTTTTTGGCAATTGATTTATAAAATAATCAAAAATATCGGGTACTTTTAAATATCCAATTGTATTTTTAATTTAGCGGTACAACTTTTATTAGTTCATCTTTAAATAGCTAACTTGCCCTGCCGTTTTATATAATTAAAATGGTTTATTATGGGAATGGAGGATAATACACGGGACTTTTTAATAAGGATATTAAATACAATAGCGATTGTATTACTATGGATGATTTTAAATGTTTTCTTCGGGGTATATAAAAACTATGCTTTTTTTGAAAATAGACCCAGTTTTTCAAACTATATTTTTTATTTTCTATCAGCAGGCAGTTTTATTCTGCTGATTATTCATTTACGGCGTAAATGGAAGTTATAGACAGTTCCTGAAAACTTTCAGTAATTATAAAATACCCATTTGCACTTACAATATGCTTATAAAATTTAACTACTTTTAAGCATCAAACCAAGCCAGCATGATACTTAAAAACTTTTGTAAGTACACTTTAATAATTGGGGCAGTTATTATTGAAGGTATAAAATGGGGAATAAGGCCTTATTTTAATTTTGCTCAGCCAACAAAATATTTACTTGGTATAGCGCCAAATTTATTAGGCTCGTTTTTATTACCCTTTGGATGCTATTGGTTGCTTAACCGATATATTAATCTTCACTCCGATAAACAGTTTAAGGGGTTTTGTGTGGTATGTTTTTGTTTGCTTGTAATAAATGAAGCATTGCAATTAATTCCGGTTTTTGGCCGTACATTCGATTCAAGTGATATTGCCGCCTCTGCTGCCGGATTAACAGGGTCTTATTTTTTTTGTCGTAATTATTTATTTAAAAAATTAGCTACCTATCCATAAATGTGGACTGTTAATTTATTTTAAAGTACAATAAGGTTAATGCATGTATAAATCAATTAACGGAACTATTAACTGCTGTGGTCAACCACAATTACCCATTTATTTTTTATTTTTTTAAATACTAAAGTAAAGTGGCCACCAACATCTCCAATACTTCTGGTTAAATGCCATTTGCCCACCACAAAAAAATTATGTACCGATAATCTTTTTACTTCAAGTATAGTGAAATCTAATTTACCCATTGCAGCTGTATCGGGGTAACCCTTTTTATAATTTTCAAGAGTTTTTTGCCAACCATAAGTAACGCCGTTTTTACCAATAAACATTAAAGAATCGTTTTGCCAGTAAGTAAGCATAAAACGGTTAATATTCCCAGTATTCCAGGCAATTAACTGTTCATTCATAGCTTTTCTTATAGCCAACTCATCTTTTTCCGGTGGGCTTCCAGGCTTTGATTGTGCAAATAAAATGTAGGTTATAAAAATAAATAGAGTAAGTAAAAAGCCTGATTTTTTCATTGTTATTTTTTAGCATAACAAGATAGTGAATTCTTCAACTCATTGTTTTGTGGCAACAAAAATTCACTAAATTCTGCTGCTATTATTTTTAGCAGTTTTGGGTTTTAATGTTTATGGTGTGGTGACGAGCATTTGCTTTTATGGCAAAGCCGGTAGTTATAATAATGAGCAGATATGATTAATGTAACAGCAATTGCTAAAAATAAATATTCAAATTGGTGAAAAAATTGCTTTAATACCAAAAAAATAAAACCCGTAGAAAAAATGCTGATTGGGGTAAAAGAACGATGGTGATTATGGAAACCATGAAATAGTGAATACGAACCCACTAAGAATGCCAGGATAATCATGCCCCATTCAAAAAAAATATTATGAATAATATTTATGCCAAATACAGGCAAAGTTGTTACAAGTACAGGCAATAGCGCACAGTGAATAGCGCATGCTATTGAAGTGCCAATACCAAATGCGTCCCAGTTTAATTTTAATTTCATTTTTAATAGCCTGCAAAGATAGTATATTTGCAATAGCGTTGCAAGTATTATAATGCGGGGATGAACATCTTTTTAAAACTATTTGTAAGCCTCTTAAATTTGCAAAAAATTATTTATGAACAAAAAGTTGTTGTGGTATGTAGGCTTTTTTGCTTTGTTATTAGGTAGTTTCTATTTATTTGTTTTTAATGATTATGATTTTTCAAAATCAAATTTGCCGGTAATTAATGCAGATGTTCAGGACTTTACTTTTACCAATCAAAATGGAAAAACTATTACGCAAAGTGATGTGGAGGATAAAGTTTATGTAGCCGAATATTTTTTTACCACCTGCAAAGGTATTTGCCCAAAAATGAATGCTAATATGCGGCGTATTTTTGATACCTATAAAGATGAACCAGGTTTTTTGATTCTTTCTCACACCTGTATGCCCGAAACAGATTCCGTTCCAATTTTAAAAAACTATGAAAAAAAAATGATTAATGGGATGCTTAAAAAAAATGATGATGGCTCTTTTAAAATTGATTATGATACAAACCCCAATCCTTTAATAGCTAAACCCATAAACCTAAATTGGAATTTTGTTACCGGAGATAAAACATCACTTTATAAAATGGCCAGGCAGAGTTATATGATTGATAACAATAAACCCGACTCTGTTCAATTAATACAAGACCAGTTTATACATACTCAGTTTTTTGCTTTGATAGATAAA
>JAYUTC010000233.1:0-4167 GCA_043755395.1 Ferruginibacter sp. | reverse complement strand
TTCCATCACCTCCATTAAAAATGCTGTAGGTAACAGGTATTTTTCATCATCTGCTAAAAGATTTTTTAACTGCAATACATATTTAATGGTTTCATCTTTATTTTTTAAAACTTTGAGTGCTTTATTTATTTGTGATGATTTTTCCAATGCTTCAGCCTGCTCATATTCTGTGGCTTGAGTAAAAAAATCCGGATGAAAATGTTTCTGTAACTCAAAATATTTTTTTGCTAGCGTGTTTTTATCCACATTTAATGTTACCGGTAAATCAAATAATTCAAAATAATTCATTTTGCAAATTTCAAATATCGAGATTCAAATTCCAAATTAATTAACTTGCTGTTAAATAACACGATTGATGCTCAACATTGGTTTAATAAGAGAGGGAAAAATTCCTGCTGATAACAGGGTGGCACTCACGCCGTCACAATGTAAGTGGCTACATAAAAATTTTAAAAATATCAGGATTACAGTACAACATTGTGATAAAAGATGTTTTAGTGACAAAGAGTATCAATTAGCGGGGGTAGAAGTTATGGAGGATATTTCCCGGTGTGATGTTCTGATGGGTATTAAAGAAGTTCCCGTTGAACAATTGTTAGCCGGAAAAACTTATTTATTTTTTTCTCACACTAAAAAAGCCCAGGAACACAATAAAAAATTATTTCAGGCTATTATTAAAAACAGCATAACGCTTATAGATTATGAATGCTTAACCCATGAAGATGGACAAAGGATATTAGGTTTTGGCTTTTTTGCTGGAATAGTAGGTGCACACAATGGAATGATGGCTTTTGGAAAAAGAACAGGTTTATTCAATTTGGGCAGGGTTTTCCAGCAAAAAGATTACCGGAATTTAATTCATACCTATTTTGGATTAAAATTACCTAAACTTAAAATAGCTGTTACAGGAAGCGGTAGGGTAGCACATGGTGTTTTAGAAGTGATGAATTTGATGGGCATACATGAAGTGGAACCATTTGAATATTTACACAAAAAGTATGATTATCCGGTTTATGTAGATTTAAAGGGACGTGATTTATATGAACGTATTGATGACGGCACTTATAACCGTGATGATTTTCATTTACATCCCGAACAATACAAATGTTCTTTTAGCCCCTTTGCAAAGCAAACTGATATTCTTTTAAATGGCATTTACTGGGATAAAAACATAGCACCACTTTTTTCGGTTAAAGAATTTAAATCTGATGACTTTAGCATTAGGACGATTGCTGATATTACCAATGATTACCATGGTTCCATTGCAATAAATATTGGTGATAGTACGATTGAAGACCCTGTTTATGGGATAGACAGAAAAACTCTATTAAAAACAGCCCCATATGAAAATGGTTCGGTAGATATAATGGCAATTGGTAATTTGCCCAATGAATTACCACGGGATGCTTCCAGGTATTTTGGAGAGCAATTGATAAAATTTATTTTGGAGGATTTGATTAAAGGCGGTTCTCCTGTTATTGAAAGAGCTACCATTGTAAAGCAGGGTATAATAACTGAGTGGTATGAGTATTTAGATAAGTATGCAGTGGAATGAAAATTATAAACTAAGATAATAATCTTTTAAAAGTTCAGTGAACCCGGTCGTGTAATTACCTTCTTCGTCTTTAATAGTCAATTCTGATTGGTGTACTTTTAATTCTTCCGTGGAAAAAATAAGTATTGCTCTGAAGTAATTATATTTATTAGTTTGTTTTACCAATAGTTTTTTTATAAGATAAAAATTAAACTTTAAACTTTCGGTTTCAAAATAATTAGTACGATGCCATGGCAGTAGTACAGAAAAAAAACCTGTTTTATTTAATTTATTATCTATTTCAGTGAGTAAGGCCATAAAAGTTAAGGAGCTGTCATGTTTAGCAGCATTTTTCTTTTCATCATCCGATTTTAAATCAGCTTCAAAAAAAGGTGGATTAGAAATGATGAAGTCATATTTTTTGTTGGGTTTAAATAGTGTAATATCGGAATTGTAAATTGTGATATTTTCTTTCCATGGTGATTGTATAATGTTTTCTTTAGCCTGTTCAAATGCAGGTTTATTTATTTCAACAGTATCAATAGTTGCTTTGATTTTTTGTGCCAGCATTAAACTTAGTAAACCTGTACCCGAACCAATATCTAAAATATTTTTTATCTGTAGTTGTTTTAACTCATTTGCTATATAAGCTCCAAATAAACATGCATCGGTGCAAACCTTCATTGCACATTTATCCTGATGAATGGTGAATTGTTTAAATTGAAAATAGTTGTTAGCCAAATGTTATACTAATTTTTAAAAACAAAATATATGAATTATGAAATAAAGCCCTTGGGAAAATGGCTAATAAATTCAAAATTAGTGTTTCACCATTCCGCTCTTGCAGTTGGGCTAATGCTTAAATCTGCAAAGTCATTTTCTAAAAATTTATAATAACCCGTAATGGCAATCATGGCAGCATTATCAGTACAGTATTCTAAAGCTGGTATAAAAGTTTGCCATTGCATTTGCTGCCCCATTGCAATAAATGAATTTCTTAATCCACTGTTGGCACTAACACCACCTGCCAAACAAATAGTATTGATTCCCGTTTCCTTTGCAGCTTTTTTTAATTTGTTTAATAATATACTTACAATTCTGTTTTGGATAGAAGCACAAATATCATTTAAGTTATCGCTGATAAATTTTTTCTGCATTACTTCATCTGCTGAGAAATTTTCCTTAAAAACATTACTGGTTCCAGCATTTTTTAAAAAGTATAAGATGGAAGTTTTTAATCCGCTAAAACTAAAATTCAATCCGGGTATTTGTGGCTCGGGAAACTTAAATCTTTCTCCATTACCAATAGCAGCAAATTTATCAATTAAGGGCCCGCCGGGATATGGTAAACCAAGAAGTTTTGCAGTTTTATCAAAAGCTTCACCTGCAGCATCATCAATTGTTTCTCCAATTACTTTTAGTTTGTATGGCGATTCGCATAAAACAATTTGTGTATGGCCACCACTAACTGTTAAACATAAAAAAGGGAAAGCAGGTTTTTTATCTGCAATTAAATTTGCAAGTACATGGGCCTGCATATGATGTACTGCTATTAATGGCTTATCCAACGCCAGGGCTAAAGATTTTGCAAACTGTGCACCTACTAATAAAGAACCAATTAGACCGGGACTTTGTGTAAAAGCAATCGCATCAATAGTTTGCAGATTGCAATTGGCAGTTTTTAATGCAGTATCCACAACCGGCACAATGTTTTGCATGTGTGCCCTGCTTGCTAATTCTGGCACAACACCTCCAAATTTTTCATGTACAGCCTGATTAGCAATAAAATTGGATAAAATTTTCCCATCAACACATACCGCTGCGGAAGTGTCGTCGCAACTTGATTCAATAGCTAAAATGGAAATACTCATCAATTAAAAATTCTATAATGTTCTGTAAAGGTATGAAGTTGAGAGAATCCTGTATATACGTAGAATGTTACCATAAAATAATTGTTGGGGCAAATTAAAATAACATCTTTACTGCGATTTACTTTTTATTTATAGAAGTTTTTTTTGGGGGGGGGTTACTTACTCCTTATTGCCACCACAGGGTCCATTTTTGCAGCTCTTCTTGCAGGAATAATACCTGCCAAAATACCAATTACGATACATAAAATTACTGTTGTAATAAGCATTGGAATAGAAATGAACACTGGAAATTTAAGCGGCCCCGAAAGTATTAATGTAAGGATATACACAAAAAATAAACCAAAAGCACCACCAAAAATACAAAGCAATGCTGCTTCCATTAAAAACTCAAATAAAATACTTGATTTTTTAGCTCCAATAGCTTTTTTTAATCCTATTACAGATGTGCGTTCTTTTACTGTTACAAACATTATATTGGCAATACCAAACATGCCCACAATTAAACTGATTCCGCCAATTACAGATCCCACAATATTTATAGTAACAAAAGATTGAGAGATTGCTTTGCTGAAAGCTTCAACGCTGTTTAAAGAAAAATTATCTTCCTGTGTGGGTGAAATTCTTCTAATTTGACGCATAATTCCTTTTAATTCGTTGCTTAAAGCAGAGGGTGTTATTCCATCCTTACCTTTAACAATTAATACTGGGTTACTAAAAATTTTATCAAATATTTCTTTGCAAAACTTATAGTGTAACATAATG
>JAYUTC010000232.1:0-4173 GCA_043755395.1 Ferruginibacter sp. | reverse complement strand
CATGTTCTTATTCAACAGAAGAAGATGAAGCGATTTGCGACTGGGTGGCAGAAGAGTTTGCAGTAGATAGTTTGCAGTTGGCTATTGAAGAAAGCTGGGGAATTGTGGAAACTATTTCTGAAAAAAAGAAAGCTTATGGTTATCGTTTTTATCCGGATAAATTAAAAGGGGAAGGTTTTTTTATTGCTGCTTTTAAAAAAGTGCAGCATGGGGATATTAATATATACGAAAAAAAACAAAAAGACAAATCAGAAAAAATAACTGAAAAAAATATAGAAATTTTAAAGCCCTGGTTAAAAAATACCGATGATTATTTCTTCATTAAACAAAATGATGAAATAATTGCACTGCCCATTCATTTAAAAAATGATTTATCAGCAATTCAGTCATCGCTTTACATTAAAAAAGCAGGGGTAAAAATGGGAGCAGTTATCCGAAATGAATTAATTCCCCATCATGAGTTGGCCCTGAGCACTATTATTAGTGAAACAATTCCCTGGGTTGATGTTGATCTGGAAACAGCTTTGCAATATCTGCGTAAGCAGGAAATAAAGGTGGAACCTTTCCTAAAAGGCTGGGCATTAATAAAATACCAGCAGCTGCCCTTGGGCTGGGTAAAAATATTGCCAAACAGAATAAATAATTATTATCCAAAGGAATGGCGTATTCTTAACAAGTAAATGGGCAAATTAACCAACTAATTTTTGCATATTTGCAATCACAATATTTTACGAAATGAAGAAATTATTTTACCTGTTGTTTTTGTTGCCCTTATTTGGCAATGCACAAAACGATAAAAAGGTTATTACTCATACTGTTGGGCCAAAAGAAAATATTACCAGCATAGGGCGTTTATATAACATTAATGGCAGAGAACTGGCTAATTTTAATAAAATTGATTATGAAAAAGGGTTAACCTTAGGACAGGTACTAAAAATTCCTGCAGTAAATACTTCAACCGAAGTTGCTATCACAACTCCTGTAAAACAAATTACACCTGTAAATGCTGTTGTTGCTTCTGTTGTAAACGGAACGCCCATTTATCATACAGTAACTAAAAAAGAAACATTGTACCACATTAGTACATTATATAATAAAGTGCCAATTGCCGATATTAGAAAATGGAATAACCTTACAAGCGATGCTTTGAGCGAAGGTGCTAATATTATTGTAGGTTATAGCAGTACAAAAACTGACAGCGAAGTAAAAATTGTACCTGTTACTAAATTACCTATTGAAAAACAGGTTGTACAGAATGTGGTGATAAAACCTAAAAAAGAAGAAATCCCCATCATAAAAACTCCTGTAGAAAATGAAGTAAATGTACAAACAAAAAAAAGTGAAATTGACGCAACTACGGTTAATAATATAAAGGCAACTGATTTTAAAGGTGGATTTTTTAAAAATTTATTTGATGAACAAAACAAAAATAAACAGGTATTTACTGAAACAGGTATAGGTGGAGTTTTTAAAAGTACAAGCGGATGGGAAGATGGAAGATATTATTGCCTTCATAACACAGCTGCAGCAGGAACTATATTAAAAATTACCAATAATGCCAATGGAAAAATAGTATATGCAAAAGTGTTGGACTTAATTCCTGATATTAAACAAAATAATGGCCTGTTTATCCGTATTAGCAATGCTGCTGCTGATGTTTTGGGTGTTGCAGAAAATAAATTAGATTGTACCCTTAATTATTCAAAATAAAATTTATGAAGAAAGTATTTTTGTTGGCAGTAAGTGCTGCAACTTTTTTAATGTGCAATGCACAAACTGATGTAGAGGCAGCAAATCCCAAAGGTATAAAACCTAAAGAGCCAAATGGTAAGCCAACAATTGAAGGCGAAAAAAGAAATACACCAAACTATATAACAATAGAAAAAAGTGCAAGAGCTACAAGTATTAAGGACCAGGCTTTAACAAATACCTGCTGGTGTTTTTCCACAACATCCTTAATAGAAAGCCAATGTATCAAAAACAATTTGGGTGAGTTTGATTTAAGCGAAATGTATTCAGTAAGAAATGTTTATTTTGAAAAAGCGAAAAATTATGTTTTGCGTCTTGGGCATGCACAATTTGGCGAGGGCGGATTGGGGCACGATTTAATAAGGGCAATAGCAAATTACGGTGCCATGCCGGAGAATATTTACAGTGGCTTGAAACCTGGTGAGAAACAACACAATCATGTTAAATTGGTTGACAGCTTAAAAAAATATTTAGACAGTATTTTAAATATAAGACCATTGCCCGAAAAATGGATGACCGGATACAGTAATATATTGGATAGTGCAATTGGTATTCCCCCACAAAAATTTACTTACAACGGAAAATCATATACCCCAAAAACATTTGCATCCGAAGTTTTAAAATTTAATGCTAATGATTACATTAATATTACTTCATTTACTCATCATGATTATTATGAACCGTTTGTATTAGAAGTACCGGATAACTTTAGCAGCGGTGCATATTATAATGTGCCTTTAAATGAAATGATACAGCTTACAAAAGATGCAGTAGAAAAAGGGTATTCTGTTTTATGGGATGCTGATGTAAGCAATACTGGTTTTTTGCAAAGATTTGGTTCAGCAATTGATATGGACAATATTCCGGGCGGATTAAAATCTAAAAATGATATAATAACTGGAGATGTAAAGGAAGAGATTGCTGATGCCAAAAAAAGACAAACATTGTTTGAAAATCTTACAACACAGGACGACCATCTTATGCATATAACAGGATTGGGAAAATCTAAAAACGGGAATCAATTTTTTGTAGTAAAAAATTCATGGGGTGATACAGGCCCTTATCATGGATATATTAATGTATCTGAAGCCTATTTTGCAATTAATACAGTAAGTTTAGTGGTTCCAAAAGCATCATTAAGTAAGGGGATGCTTGAGAAATTGAAAATTAAATAATAGAATTAACTGGTCAATAAATAATAAAAAAAGTGTTGCAAATGATGTAGCACTTTTTTTATTTAGAAAATCTGTACCCTCTTAAAAATTCTTCTATATTCATTTTTTTCTTTCCCTCTAATTGTAATTCTTTTATCAAAATATAGCCATTTAAACAGGAAAATTTTAAAAATGTTCTTCCATCAGTTTCATATTTGCCGGCATTTATTTTAACAGAGATATGTTGTTTTTCACTTTTATAAATCTTCAGCGTTTTGCTGTCAAGTGTAGTAAATGCACCTGGAAAAGGGGAGAGTCCACGGATTAAATTATACACTTCATCAACAGATTTAGTAAAATCTATTTTACAGGTTTGGGCAAATATTTTTGGGGCATGTTTTAAATTTGCCGGTTGCTGGTTGATAATTGATAGTTGTGGTGTTTCTGCTAAAGAATTATCTGCAATTCCACTAACAGTTTTTACTAATAGTTGTGCTCCAATCTCTTTCATCTTATCATGTACTTCACCGGCAGTATCATTTTCTTCTATTGGAAATCGTTCCTGCAATAAAATATCGCCGGTATCTATTTCATGCTTTAATTTAAAAGTGGTAACCCCGGTTTCTTTTTCGCCATTGATGACAGCCCAGTTGATGGGTGCTGCACCACGGTATTGTGGTAATAAACTGCCATGTAAATTAACCGTACCCATTGCCGGCATATCCCAAACTGCTTCAGGCAACATGCGGAAAGCCACCACAATTTGTAAATCAGCTTTAAGTAATTTTAATGCCTCTAAAAATTCAGGATTTTTTAATTTTTCGGGTTGCAAAATTGTAAGATTATTTTCTACAGCATACTTTTTTACAGCACTTTGTTGCAGCTGCATGCCACGGCCTGCTGGTTTATCTGGTGCTGTTATTACACCCACAATATTTGCGTGGGCTTTTACCAATGCATCTAAACTTGCCACAGCAAATTCGGGAGTGCCCATAAAAACTATTCGTAATGGATTAAATTTTTTTATTGTCATGAAAATCCAAAGCCAACTTAAAGTTGTTGGGTGGCTTATTACTACGAAGGTATTGTAAAGAAATAAAACTTTAGTCTACTGTACCACTAAATCCACATTAGCAATTATCTCACTTTCTTTTTTATTTTTATCATAAAACCGAACATTTAAATGATATGTTTCGCCAACAACCATTGGCTCGCCAGTAGTAAGAGTTGCCTGCAATGTTTTTGCTTCAGCTTTTGTTGTGCCATTTAT
>JAYUTC010000231.1:0-10528 GCA_043755395.1 Ferruginibacter sp. | reverse complement strand
TTTTTCTCAAATAAAAATTTTTGTTACTGGTGGTGGTAATCAATCACAAATAATTCATAAAAATACGTTACCGGATAAATCATTAATTTCTACAAATTACGATAAACCAACTTTTGTTCATTTTGGATTCTTAGCAGATATAAAAATAAAAAGTCTTCCAAATTTTTATCTTCAACCGGGTATTTTATTCAGAAAATATGGCGAAAAATCTTTAAAAACTTATGATACTACCTTAAGAAACATACAATCAATCAATAAAAAATCTTATCTGAATTATGTTGATTTCCATTTACACTTATTATATAAAATTCCATTAAGCAACTCACTCAAACTGATTTTTGGTGGAGGCCCAGGTATTTCCTTTTTTAACAAGGGAAAAATTACAACTGAATATTTATTCAGGGACACCGCTAATTCATCAAATCAATTTATTGCAAGTACCAAAAAAAATAGTGGCCTTATAGTTGGCAATGCCCCTAATACTTTTAAGACATTTCATTGGATCCTTGAAGGCATTGCAGGGCTAGAATTTAAAAACTTTTTTATAAAAGGTTCATACAGTACCGGCTTAAGTAATATATATACTTCGGATAATCCGGAAGAAACATTTAAATCGCAACAAATAGGCATTACAGCCGGTATTTTAATTAGTAAAAACAAGGCTGCTAAAGTTGAAGATGATTTTCCAATACACAAACCTAAAACTAAAAGTAAAGACAAAAATAGTGATAAAGATAAAGATGGTATAGTGGATAAGTTGGATAATTGCCCTGATATACCAGGCCTTAGCAAGTATAATGGTTGTCCTATACCCGACTCAGATGGAGATGGTATAAATGATGAATTAGATAAATGCAAAAACGTTGCAGGAGTTGGCAGGCTTAATGGCTGTCCAATACCGGACACCGACGGTGATGGCATTAATGATGAAGAAGATAAATGTATAACAGTGCCTGGCGTTGGCAGGTTTAATGGTTGCCCGGTACCTGATACTGATGGAGATGGCTTAAATGATGATGATGATAAGTGCCCGGATGTATTTGGTAAAAAAGAATTTAATGGTTGCTTATTTAAAGGATTGGAAAATATATTACCTGATAAGATATTAAAAGATACGTTACTGTATATTTTATACTTTGACTATGACAGATCTTTACTTAGTTCAGATGCATTTGGTAAACTTCCTAAAATTGTTGATTTAATTAAGAGTAACCCTGAGTTAAGAATAATGATTTCGGGCCATGCAGATGGGGTTGGAACTTTGTATCGTAATAATGTTGTTGCTGTTGAAAGGGCAAATGTGGTAAGGGATTACTTTATCAGTTATAAAATTTCAAACTATATTACTAAGGTACAGGGCTTTGGTGCCAAATTACCGCTATATAAAAATATGCAGGAAAACGAAATATGGAAGAACAGGAGGGTTGAAGTAAAAATATATAAACCTTAATATAGTATATACCAAAAAAGAAATAAAATTCTAAAAGTGTATTTTCCTCTGTTGGATTAATATTACCAATTATACATTTAAAATATCAATCTAATTCCAGGTTTTTTATAGCTAGCCGTTATACATTATCTTTGTTATAGATTCATATATTTTTAATTTATAACTTACAATACAATAATGTACAGAACTCACACTTGTGGCCAATTAAGACTAACTGATACAAATAATGCCGTAATCCTTGCCGGCTGGGTACAAACTGTAAGAAAATTTGGCAGTATAACTTTTGTAGATTTAAGGGACCGCTACGGCATTACACAATTATTATTCTCTGAAGCATTAAATACAGAACTGGAAGCAAACCCATTGGGAAGAGAATTTGTATTGCAGGTGAACGGTACAGTAAATGAACGCAGCAGCAAAAACGCTAACATACCCACTGGAGAAATTGAAATACTGGTGGCTTCATATAAAATTTTAAATAAGTCGGCAGTGCCACCATTCTCTATTCAGGATGATACCGATGGTGGAGATGAACTGCGAATGAAATACCGTTTCTTAGACCTAAGAAGAAATATTGTTAAGAAAAATTTAGAACTTCGGTATGCTGTTGGCCGTAGCGCCAGAAATTATTTACACGAAAATAATTTCCTTGATATTGAAACCCCTTTCTTAATTAAAAGTACACCAGAAGGTGCAAGAGATTTTGTAGTGCCATCAAGAATGAATAGCGGACAGTTTTATGCATTACCACAAAGTCCGCAAACATTTAAACAATTATTAATGGTGAGTGGTTATGATCGTTATTATCAAATAGTAAAATGTTTTAGAGATGAAGATTTAAGAGCCGACAGACAACCTGAGTTTACACAAATAGATTGCGAAATGTGTTTTGTTGAGCAGGAAGACATTTTACAAACTTTTGAAGGTTTGATAAAACGCATTTTTAAAGATGTAAAAAATATAGATTACACCGAAACGCTGCAACGCATAACCTGGGAAGAAGCGATGTGGAATTATGGTAACGATAAGCCTGATATCCGTTTCGATATTAAAATATGCAACTTTAAATTTCCACAACATACATTTCTGGAAAAGCAAAACCAGTCTATTTTAATTGATGGTGTTTCCTTTGGTGTATTTGATGATTCAGAAACAGTAGTAGCTATTGCAGTACCTGGCTGTAGTGAATACACACGTAAACAAACTGATGAATTAACTGAGTGGGTGAAGCGCCCGCAAATTGGCATGAAGGGTTTGGTATTTATTAAATGTAATGCTGATGGCTCATTTAAAAGCAGTGTAGATAAATTTTATACTGAAGAAAAATTAAAAGCTATTGCCGTTGCAGCCAATGCAAAAGCAGGAGATTTGATTTTAATTTTGGCTGGCTCAGAAGAAAGAACGAGAAAAGCGATAAGCGATTTGAGAATGTTTATGGCTGATAAATTAGGCATGCGTAAGCCAACTGATTTTAAATTATTGTGGGTATTGGATTTTCCCTTATTTGAATATGATGAAGAAGGTAACCGATGGGTTGCACGCCACCATCCGTTCACCAGCCCTAAGCCATCACAAATAGCGGATATGATCAACAATAATCCTGTTATTGAAAATGCAGCTGAATATTTAAAACATCCATATGCCGGCATTAAAGCAAATGCATACGATATGGTTTTAAATGGCAATGAAATTGGAGGAGGTTCAATAAGGATTTTTCAAAGAGAGTTACAGGAAAAAATGTTTGCAGCATTGGGTATGGATACAGAGGAGCAGCAACATAAATTTGGTTTTTTATTGGGAGCTTTTGAATATGGAGCCCCGCCACATGGTGGCATTGCTTTTGGGTTCGACAGGCTCTGTGCTATTTTGGGTGGAAGCGAGGGCATCAGAGATTTTATTGCCTTTCCTAAAAACAATAGCGGTAGAGATGTAATGATTGATGCACCTGGCACTATTGATGCCAAGCAGTTTGAAGAATTGAAGATAAAGCTGGATTTGAAAGAATAGAAACTGCCAGGCCCAACGTAATATTAACCAGATTAAATAAATTTATATAAGTTTAAATAACACAGATGAGTATTCGGTTGTTTAGTTCATAATAAGAAATGAATTATTACGATACTTCATCTAATACTTTTCTGCATTTTTCTTATACATATAAAAATCTTAACAATGAAATCGTATAAGTTTCTCCCTTTTTTTTTATTTATCTCTTTTTTTATTTCCTGTAAAAAAAATGATACTACTAATGGTGGTACAAATCCTGTTGCAGCACAAACCATTTCAAATGTTTCATATGGTACAGATGCTGCTCAAAAAATGGATGCTTATTTACCAGCCAACCGTAGTGCTGCATCTACTAAAGTAATGGTTATGATACATGGTGGCGGCTGGACCAGCGGCGATAAAACAGATTTTACTCCATTTGTGGATACCATGAAAAAAAGGTTACCCGATTATGCTATTTTTAATATCAATTATCGTTTATCAACAGGCATTGTTAATCTTTTTCCTACGCAGGAAAATGATGTTAAAGCAGCATTACAATTTATTTTTGTTAAATCTGCTGAATATTTAATTAGTGATAAATATGTACTTATTGGCGCAAGTGCTGGTGCCCACTTGGCTATGTTACAAGGATATAAATACATAGTACCTGTAAAGCCAAAAGCTATCGTATCGTTTTTTGGGCCGAGTGATTTAACTGATATGTATAATAATCCTGCAGGTGGTAATCCTTTATTATCACTGGTTCTTGCACAGGCAATTGGCAAAACACCGGTACAGGATCCAATACTATACACAAATTCAAACCCTGTAACTTTTATTACAGGCAGTTCTCCGGCTACAATTTTATTGCATGGTGGCTCGGATCCATTAGTAAATCCTTCTCAATCTTTATTTGTAAAAACCAAATTATCAGTTTCAGGCGCTACTTCGCAATACATTTTATATCCCGGCAAAGGGCATGGTGATGATTGGGGTGATGCTGTATATAAAGATGCGTTTAACAATATTCAGGCTTTTTTAAATACAAATGTTAAATAGTACTTTGTCCAGTTATTTTATACCGGGTATCTGCTAACTAAGGATGTTTTTTTATTTTACATTGTATTATGAGATTAAAGTTAACTGTATATATTTTTTTTGTTGTGGCATTTATAAAAGTAACCGCACAGCAGGAGAATGACATATTCAGTAAGGCTGGTATAAAAGAAAACAGGATAAAATTATACCGCAACATTACAGATAAAGTGATCAGGCAAAATTTAACATTCCCATTAACAGATACCACTGAAGAAAAATGGCAGGGGGCTTTTTGGGCTATGGAACTGATTCAATACAAATCTCCCTGGATAAATGCAAGAATAAGTTATGCGGTGGATTCAATTGAAAAAAGAAGTATTGATTTTCAAAGAGCGTTGTTAGAATTGATATATACTAATCATCCAAAGGTATTTTCTGCAAAAATATCTTCATTACTTTATAGTACAGCCAATATAAAAATATTTGCCATGTGTGCCGAATACTTACTGCAGGCAAATGATTCTAAAATAAATAAAGAAATTATAAGCGCTCTTGTTTTAAATAAATTGAAGCAATTTAAAACTAATGAGAAGGAATTTTATTTGCTTTCCGAATTAATTTTGCCCATATTACAAAATCCTGAAAAAACAGAAATACCAAATAAAGAATTGTTCTCGTTATTATTTAATAAAAATACTTTAAGTGGCAATATTATACTTTACAGTATTCAGCGAAAAAACAGAAATTATGCAGGAATATCCATAATAAGAAATGCTGCTGGTGATTTTATTACTGTTGACAATAATACAATTTTTAATGTGCCGCAATTAGCCAGAAGTATAACCAACCTGCCAGGGTATTTAACCAATGGAAATACCCCACAAGGTATTTTTAGAATGACAGGTTTTGCTGTAAGCAATAATAGTTTTATTGGCCCCACTACCAACATTCAGTTATCAATGCCTTTTGAAACTACTGTTCAAAATTTTTTAAAAGATTCTTCCATAAAAGATAGTGTATGGACAAAAGAATTATATCAATCCATATTGCCAGAAAAGTTGCGAACCCATCATTCTTTATTTCATTCATTTTATGCAGGTGCAATAGGCCGGTCCGAAATTATTGCACATGGTACCACAATAAATCCATCTTTTTATATTGGTCAACCCTACTATCCACAAACACCTTCATTGGGTTGTTTATGTGCTAAAGAAACCTGGAGTGAAAAAGATGGGAAAAGAATTGAAAGTGATCAACAAAAAATAATTGATATTCTAAAAAAGGCAGGTGGTGCAGATGGCTATTGCATTGTAATTGAAATTGACGACCAACAAAAATCAGTTAGTATAAATGAAATTCTACCTTACATAATTTCACAAAATAAATGAAACAGGATATTGAAAACAGGCAGGATATAGAGAAAATGATTACTATTTTTTATGAAAAAGTAAAGCTTGATAAAACAATTGGTTTTATTTTTAGTGAAGTTGTACCTGTAAATTGGGAGCATCATATTCCAGTGATTGTTGATTTTTGGGAAACCATTCTATTAGACAACCCGGTGTATAAAAAGAATGCTATGGAAGTACACTACGATCTGAATAAAAAAATGCCATTACAAAAAGAACATTTTAAAAGCTGGGTACATTTATTTATTTCCACTGTTGATGATTTGTTTGAAGGGGAAATTGCAACTTTAGCGAAAACAAGGGCCAAATCAATTGCTGATGTTATGCTTTTTAAAATGAGCAATAAAAATAATAAATAGGTTATTCTGTAAATAAAGTTAATAAGGAATTCTAAAGACAGTTGTAAAAAATATACAAAATCTTCTCTACTACTTATGGAAATAAATTGGATACTTAAAAGATTTAATGAATTAACAGCACTTGAATTATATGCAATAATGCAGCTTAGAAATGAAGTTTTTGTTTTGGAACAAAACTGTGTGTACCAGGATGCGGATAATAAAGATATTGAAAGCCTGCATTTTATGGGTTGGGATGGAACAATATTGGCCGCCTACACCCGTTTAATTCCGCAAGGAATAACTTTTAACGAAGCCAGTATTGGCAGAGTGGTTACTTCACCAAAATACCGCTTAACAGGTGCTGGTAAAAAATTAATGAAACTGAGTATCTACCATACTTTTGAGCAATTTAATTGTACGCAAATAAAAATTGGCGCCCAGTTATATTTAAAAATATTCTATGAAAATCTGGGGTTTATACAATGCAGCGATCAATACCTTGAAGATAACATCCCTCATATAGAAATGTTGCTTTCAAAATAATCTTACCTATAAAGCAATATTCAGCAGGCTCCTCCGTTATAGTTAGGCGGTATAGTAAATTCCCTTAGTGAAAAAGAATTGTAGCTGTTCATTTACTACATCACTAATCCAATTTCTGTTGAAAATACTAAAATCTGAATTCTGATGAAACCAAGTTTACCCAATTCAATTGGTAAATACTTACTGCTTCTAATGGTTTGCACTACTCTCATATGCAAATCATACTCTCAGGCTTTTATCTTTGGAAACGAAAAAATTAAATGGGAAGTTGGTGTAAATTTTGGCCCAAGTTTCTTTTTAGGCGATTTAGGCGGTAATGCTGGTAAGGGCACTAATTTTACAAAAGATCTTAATTTTGAATTTACTAAATTAATGAAGGGTGCATATATTACGATGTATCCCAATAAATGGCTTGGCCTTAGATTGGCAGCAAGTCTAACATATTTAGAGGGCGATGATGCGATAATAAATACCACAGGTTTAGATGAGTTATGGCGCAAACAACGAAACCTTGATTTTAGAACCAATATTTGGGAAGCCAACGCCTGTATCGAAATTTTCCCCACGATGCTTTTTAGTAATGACCCCGAGAATGAACCAAGGTTTAGACCTTATGGTTTAATTGGTATTGGTGCTTTTCATTTTAATCCTCAGGGTTCTCTAAAAGCTGCTAATGGTGATAAAAGCTGGTATTATCTGCATCCCTTACGCACAGAAGGTGAAGGCATGGCCGAATATCCATATAGCAAACCTTACCAGTTAACAGAAATGAATATACCTATGGGTGGAGGTGTAAAATATTATGTATCAGAAAGAATGAGTATAGGTGTAGAATTTTTATACAGAAAAACTTTTACCGATTACATAGATGACGTTAGTAAAAAATATATTGACACAAAAGATTTTAGTAAATATTTGTCAGCACAGGATGCCTCATTAGCATATAAGTTATCTGATAAAGCATTTGGAATTATTTATCCAGGTATGACAAGATATCCTGCGGGAACACAAAGAGGAGATTTAAAGGATGGAGATACTTATTTTTCTGTTATAGCAAAAATAGGTTTCAGACTTGGACCTATTTATGCAAGTTCGTTTGCAAGAAGTGCTGCCAGACAAACAAGATGTCCGTCGGTATATTAAAATATGTAAAAACCAATAACTATGAATAATAATTTACACATTAACCCCGCAACTTTAAAAGCAGCAGTTGTTTTTGTAACCTGCCTGTTTTTAATACTGCATTACACAAAATTATAAATGTTATACTAAAGTTTATGTAGTACAAAGTGATACAACAGAAGTCAGCCCCCGAGGATACCAAGGAATATTTTTATATTTTTTGCTACCCCTGAAACCACAACCTTTAGATTTCGTTAATATCCTTTGAACTATTTTTTGTGGTTTGATATATTTCTTATAAAAAATTCATCTCCATTGGCTGATGAATTTTTTATTTTAACTCATGTTGCAAATATTTACCTGTAAAGCTTTCCTTTACTTTTATAAGGCCCTCGGGTAAACCTTCATACAATACCCTTCCACCCCCATCACCGCCTTCGGGACCAATATCAATAATATGGTCGGCCATTTTTATTACATCCATATTATGTTCTATAACTAAAACTGTGTTACCTCTGTCAACTAATTTATATAATACCATCAGTAAATGTTGTATATCCTGAAAATGCAAACCGGTAGTAGGCTCATCTAAAATATAAAATGTTTTGCCGGTATCTTTTTTACCCAGCTCTGTGGAAAGTTTAACTCTTTGTGCTTCGCCTCCACTTAATGTTACAGCGCTTTGCCCCAGGGTAATATAACCCAGTCCAACCTCCTGCAATACTTTAATTTTTCTAAAGATATAAGGTACTGCCTGAAAAAATTCTACTGCTTCATCCACCGTCATATCCAGTACATCACTGATACTTTTTCCTTTGTAACGAATTTCCAATGTTTCCCTGTTGTATCTTCTCCCATTGCATTTTTCACAATGCACATATACATCAGGTAAAAAATTCATTTCAATTACCCTCATACCACCCCCTTCACAAACATCGCATCTTCCTGTTTTTACATTAAAAGAAAAACGGCCGGCATTGTAACCTCTTATTTTTGCTTCGGGAACTGCGGCAAATAATGTTCTTATATCTGTAAAGAAACCACAGTAAGTGGCAGGATTGCTTCTGGGTGTTCGGCCAATAGGACTTTGATCAATTTCAATTACTTTATCAATCAGATCCATACCCTTAATACCTTTATAGGGCAATGGATTGGCTTTGCTGTTATAACAAAATTTATTCAGGAGCGGATATAGTGTTTCATTTATTAAAGTAGATTTACCACTACCACTAACACCGGTAACCAGAATTAATTTACCCAGTGGAAATTTTACTGAAACATTTTGCAAATTATTTCCACTTACTCCTGTCAACTCTATAAATTTTCCGTTGCCCTTTCTTCTTTCTTTAGGAATTTCAATACTTTTCTTACCATTTAAATATTGAGCTGTATCAGAGTTTGATTTTAATACAAATGCAGGAGTGCCTTCTGTAACAATTTTCCCTCCATGCTTACCTGCTTTAGGGCCAATATCAATAAGATAATCAGCGGCAAGCATTATATCTTTATCATGTTCTACTACTAAAATACTATTCCCTATATCCCGTAAATTTTGTAGTGCAGTAATTAAACGCTGGTTATCTCTTTGATGTAATCCAATGCTGGGTTCATCTAAAATATATGTAATGCCCTGTAATTGGCTGCCAATTTGTGTTGCCAAACGAATGCGCTGGCTTTCACCCCCACTCAGTGTTCGTGAAGGACGGCTTACAGTTAGATAAGTTAATCCCACATCCAATAAAAATTGTAACCGTTCTCTTATTTCTTTCAGCACATCTTTGGCAATGGCATTTTGTTTTTTATCCAAGCGCAATTCAATACCATCAAACCATGCTGCAAGATTATCTAAATTCATTGCACTCAGTTCTGCTATATTCCGGTTATCAACTTTAAACCAAAGGCTTTCTTTTCTTAATCGTGTTCCATTGCAGGTGGTACAATCAGCCAGCTGCATATATTTTTCCACCCAGGCTCTTAGTGCCTCGTTACTGTTGGGAGAAGCAAACCATCTTTTCAGCATGGGAATAATTCCTTCATAACTTCCGGTATATTCTAAAGGCAGGGTTTCATCGCTCAGATCTAAACTTAAATCACCATTAATATTCTGGTCGCCGTACAATAATAAATCCAGTTGATCTTTAGGTAAATCAGATATTTTTTTTTCTAAATTTATTTTATGTTTTTTTGCAAAAACTAACACCTGTTGAAAAACACTGGCTTCTCTTTCTTCTCCTAATGGAGCAATGGCGCCGTCTTTTACGCTTTTACTTTTATCGGGCAATACTTCATCCATATCAATGGTATATACATTGCCTAAACCTTTACAGGTAGGGCATGCTCCATAAGGGCTGTTGAATGAAAATGCATTAGGAGAAGGCTCTTCGTAACTGATGCCGGTATCAATACACATTAATTGTTTGCTGAATATAGCCTCCCCATGCCCCTCCAAAGGAGGGGTTTCTGCACTCTGAAAATTTAAAGTATTTTTCAATTTATCGAGGTCGTTATTGCTCCCCCCTTTATGGGGCGGGGGGGCTTTTTCTACAGATACAAAAAGTAAGTCCTTACCTAATTGCAAAGTCTTTTGTACACTTTGGCTTAATCTAAATCTCATTTCATCATTCACCGGCAATCTG
>JAYUTC010000230.1:0-4196 GCA_043755395.1 Ferruginibacter sp. | reverse complement strand
ATATTGCTTTTACCACAGCCATTGGGGCCTATCACACCTGTAATCCCTTCATCAAAATTAAGCACAGTTTTATCGGCAAAACTTTTAAACCCTTTAATTTCTAAACTCTTTAAACGCACTTTATCTGGTTTTGGTCAGTGGGCAAATATAACGGAATGGGGGAAAATATTTTTTTGATTGTTTACACTAATTATGCAGAGTTATGCACAGTCTTTTAACAACACTATTATTAATTACAAATAAAAGCCTTGCTACAGACATTAAAAATTATAAAAAGCAACGCTTTACTTGTTTTATTATCGAACATTATTATAAAAACTACAAAGCCCTTCTTCTTTATTGTAAAAGAAGAAAGGCTTTTATAATATTAAAAAATCTACTATTGTTTTATAAGCTGCCCTCTAATTTCTCCACCCGGAAATGCAGCAGTATGTATGTTTACATAATAAAGATTGGCATTAAGGTCGGCTTCCTGCGTTGCATCAAGTGCTACACTTGTATAGGCAATTGGTGAGGTAACTGGTAAGGTAAAAGGAAAAATAACACCTCCTGAAACTCCCGCAGCAGCTTTATGTATATGGCCAGCTGTTGGTGTTGCAATACTATGTGTTACAGCAAGAGTAAATATTTTTGAAGTAGTATTAAATGTAAGTGTGGCAGTACCTGTACCTGCAGAAACATTGGCAGGTACTTCTGCTGTACCAGTTAAAGTTGCTTTAAAAATTACATTGGGGTCAGGCACAGGTGCAGGATCTGATTTACTACAGGAAATAAAACCTGTTAAAATTATAGAAATTGCTAAAAAACTAATTAATCGCTTCATACTGGAATTTTTAAGTGTATAAAAAATATTACTGCTACAGGTAATACCTGTTTTACTGATAATCGAAACTTATATCCTGAAGGTTGCCTGATATTTAAAAAAATCTACATGGCACTAAATTATCATTTTATAATAAATAGCTGCCCCCATCCATTTTACTATTTTTTTACAGGTAAAAACACTTAGGAAAAAATGTAATTATCATTACCAAAATATAGTATAAAAACTTAAATTTTTAAGAATCAGTATTATTAATATTAAATACATTTTTTTTATACAATAAAGCATTTTTATACCCGTTTAAAATACAGTAATACAGGCATAAAATGTCTCTCATTTTCTTAACATTTTTTAATAAACTAAATCAAAAAAAATCCTATGAAAAAATCACTACTTATTATTTTCCTTGCTGCAGTATCATTAACAATTTCTTCCTGTAAAAAAAATGGTCCTGAACCCACACAACCCATCCAGGATGATATAGTAATTGGAAGGGTGGATGAAGGTGCATGTCCGGCAACAGAAGTAGATTTAATGGCAGGACAAACTATTAACTCAGGTACTGTTTCGGTAACAAATGATGCCAGTTACATTTATGTAACCTATACTACAGCCAACGGCTGGCTTTTAACACAAACACATTTATTTGTTGGTGATTGTGCTTTAATACCTGTTACTAATGCAGGTAATCCAATACCAGGGCAATTTCCATATAGCAGTTCACATAATAATGCCACCAGTTTTACCTACCAGGTTCCTTTAAGTGCTATTGGTTTGGGTAATTGTGGATGTATTGCTGCACATGCAGTTGTAGTAAAGCTTAATGCATCGGGCCAGGTTATTGCACAACAAACAGGATGGGGTAATGGCATAAGAATTAACCCTAATGGTGGCAACTGGGGTATGAAATTTGCATTTTGTACCTGTACGCCTAACGAATAATATTTTACTTAATACTCATTTAATACCGGCATAAAAATTTGCCGGTATTTTTTTTAAAAAGTTGTTAAACTCTTCTTAAAGCAAAAAGGGGATTTTATTATTACGAATCTATTCGTATTTTTGATGTATAACAATTTTAATATGAAAAAAATAATTACTCTTCTATTTTTAGCGGCAACAGTTGCAGCACATGCCCAGACAAAAATTTTAACTCAGGCAATTATTACAACAAAAACTTCTACAATAACTCCCGAAGGTGAGGATGATAATCTACCCCCACCCCCGCCATCGGCAAATGGTGAAGAAGTGAGGGTAATGCGTTTTGGTGGAGACGGCGAAACAAAATCTGTTACAACATTAAAAGGGGATATGGTAAAAACTTTTACCGAAACCGAGATGAGCCGTACAACCGTATTAAGAGATAATAATAAAAAAATTACAACTACATTGATGGAAATAATGGGTAATAAAACCGGTTTTTATGCAACAGATGAAGAGCAGGAACAAATGCGTAAACAAATGGATAGTTTTATGAAAAGCAGAACGCAGGGAAATAACAAATTAAATTTTAATAACAATGGTTCGGTTGCTTCAACAATTTTATATGTTGATGAAACAAAAAAAATTTCCGGCATGCTTTGTAAAAAAGCATTAATTATTAATACAAAACAAAACGGTAATAAAGACAGCAGTACTGTTTGGTATTGCCCCGATTTTAAATTACAGGGAGTATCTTCCACAGGAGGTTCATCAGGATTTGGAAGTTTTGGCGGCACAACAAGTTTAAGTGGATTAGCTGACCTTGCCGGTTTTCCGATGCAATACGAAATGAAAATGAACCGTGGCCGGAAAATGATTGTGGAAGTAACTAAAATTAATATTGAAAAAGAAATAGCAGATAAAGAATTTGAAATACCGAAAGATTTTGTTGTTAAGCCAATGAAAGATATGCAAAGCGGAAATGGCAGAGGGTTTCAAATAAGTATTGGTGGATCAGATCACAATCACAATTAAAAATCTTAAAGATTCATAAAAAAAACTTCCCATAATTCAGGGAAGTTTTTTAATTATTAATTACAATTACATTTTTTCTACTTCTGTAATTTTCTTATCATATTCTGCAGATTTTTTAACATCCCCTTTATTAGAATATAACTGAGCTAAAATATCCAATGCAATTTTATAATTAGCTTTTTGAATTGGTTTTAAGGCAGGTAAAGCACCAAAATAACCTATAACAGATTCTCCATATGGAATACATTCATCAACTTTCTTTAAAAACAAAGCTTTATAAGCGTCACGTTTTTTTAAATCTTCTGGTTTTGGTCCTTTAAAACTTTTTGAAGAATCCTGGTATTCAACTGCCGAATTATATAAATGACGTGTCATCAACATTTTTGCATCAATACCTTTATCCAGGTTAATAGCATTTTTTAATAGCTCGGTTAATTTGTTTTTAAAAGCATCTAAATTAGCTGGCCTTTTATCGGCTGTGTATAATTCATTGTACATTTCTACACTTAAAAAGTAGGGATAAGTGTATTTAGCAGGATATCGCTTCATTAAATCTTCGTACTTAGCAAATAAAGCCTCTTTATTACCTGTTTTGGCTACTAAATCTATTTCAACATCAACCCAATATTCATTGTCAGGATATAATGTTCTTCCTTTATCAAGTACTGCTTTCAAATTAGCCTCATCCTTATTCTTAATATAATACTCAACCAGGTATTCATAAATATTTATATACTGTTCCGAAGTTAAATTAGCATCTGCCAATTTTTTATAATAGAAAACTGCGGAAGCCTCATCTTTTGCCATATTTGCTGCTACGGCAATATTTATTATAAGAGAAGTATCTAATACCGGATACTTAAATCCGTTATAATCGTACCCTTTGCTTTTTACAAAATCTTCAACCATTAAAGCATTTTTAAACGCTTCAAATGAAACTGCAAAGTTTTTATTATTAAATTCAATTACACCAATATTATAATGCCCGTTAAATAAATCAAAAAAAGACCCATATTGTTCAATAACTAAACTAACTTCTTTGGAATCTAATTGCTGGTATTTTTTAAAAGCCTCCAATGATTCATTTTTTAACTTCATAGCATCTGTGGCTGCTAAAGATGAATCTTTTGAAACAGCATTATAGGCCCTGGCTTTTGAATACCAGCCATCTGGCTTTGCAGCATTTTTAGAATCGCTTAAAAACTTATCTATTCCGTCTTTAGCTTTTTTGTTTTGCCCATTGTTAAGCATTTTATTTATTTCTTCTAAACTTTGGCCAAAACTAACCGTGCCTGAAAAAAGCAACATAATAAAAAAACAATATTTCTTCATTCTTATTAAATTTTAGGTGTTAAAGGTAATTAGTTAATTGTTTATTCAGATGCTTTTTTATACAATTTTTCATAAATTCCCTAAG
>JAYUTC010000229.1:0-4199 GCA_043755395.1 Ferruginibacter sp. | reverse complement strand
AATATTAATTATTTGCCATAAAATTTTTTGTTCTTCCGTTTTTTTCTTATCAAGCAATCGCAGCGTATAACTTTTTGCTTTGGCCTGTGCAAGTCCTGAAGAATTAATTAGATAATCAAGGCAGTTTTGTAAAAAATCTCTGTTGGCAAATTCATACTGATATTGTGAACCTGTTGTATAACGGTTCATGCCCATTGGGATGGGTTCACCTTTAGATACTCCGTTCAACACTATATCTCCATCTGATACCACAATTATTTTATTGTTTATATTACTTTGATGTTCAAATGGAATATTATATTTTGCGAGGCTATCCTTCATAGCTTGAGATAAACGATTGGCAAATAATGACCGGAATTTACCTTCCAGCAATACCGCTACTGGTATGTTTGCTTTTTTAAAATTTTCATTTTCCGGTGCATTGATATTTTCGGCACCGCTTATCAATGCTGGCGTTGCTATGGTTTTTGAGTTTGCCGAAGAACTTAGCAATATTGTTTTTATTATTCCTTCTGCTTCCACTGTATCAATGGAGTTAACAAACTGCCCGGCAATTAACCCTAAATTTTTATTTATTACATGATTAGATTTAGTTTCAAACAATGGAAAATAATTCCAGTGCAGGTAATCCATCTGATCTTTTCCATTTGTTACAAATGGTAAAAAATCACATTGTAAATCCATGACCAGATCACTATTTATCCTTACGCCGTAACGATAAAGCAAATCAGTCAGTTGAATATTCCGGTCGTAAGCTATCACCTGATTACTCATGCTTTTCAAACTATCTAGTTCAGCTTCCAATTTATCTATAAATAGTAACAGCTTTCCACCCCTCATTACAAATTGGTCAATCTTTAATTTTTCTTCTTCTGTAAAAGCCAGGGTTGGCTTTACAATCATGAGAGTTTTAAAAGTATCTGGTATGGCAGGCTGTGTATTGAGATTAAAAGTAAAAACACTGTAATCTTTTTTCAAGGTATAATTAAACAAATCGTAGGTACGGATATCGTTAGGCCCTAACTCACCATTACCCACAGAATACGCAATCATTGGCTTTGATGGCTCTGTCAATTTGCTGATTGCTTCTGCGAACTTAAACTCCATCAATGCTTCAGCATTATTTAATTCTGCTGGGGTTATAAGTGATTTGTTACCAGTATATAAATTTACAGGCAGTATTGTTTCTTTATAATGAACCAGTGCAAAAGGATATACCAACTGCTTTTGTTCACCTGCTTTTAATTGTGATTTTAAATTGATGGCATACAAACCCATAGAAGAAAGCGAATCGCCATAAGTAACATTGGCATCCGGCATTTCCTCTTCTGGTGAAATAAAATTGTATTGGATTTTATTTCCGGCTATTTCTCTAAACTCCTGCAATACTTCACCAGTACTATTCGCCAACTTTTTAAAGCTGCTGGGGAATTCGCCTTTTAAAAAAATATCTATCTGTATCTTATCATCTACTTTCTTTAATAATTTTTTTGTAGGGGTAGATAAAGTAAACCGTTTTTCATTAGTAAAATCTATCCTTGTATGGAAAATAGAAGACAGCCAGTTGATAAACACCAATAACAGTAATGTAATTGGCAACCAAGTCTTCCATCTCCTAATTTTATTCGCCAGCGTTCCCATTAGTATGCGTTTGTTATGTGCTTTGATATTGGATTATTTTTTTTGAAGGTTTTTTACTGTAACCAGTAAAAAAAGAAAAATGACGCTGAAGAAATAAATCATATCCCGGCTATCCATCACACCACGGCTCATACTTCTGTAATGAAAATCGATGCCCAGCATCTCAATATAGTAATCTGCTTTGCCCTGAAAGGCTGTTAACTTACTCACCGCATTAAAACCAAAATATAAAATAAGGCAGACAAATGCACTCATCAAAAAAGCAACAACAGCGTTGCCCGTAAAGCTACTGCAGCAAAGACTGATAGCTGCAAATACAGCGGCTAACAAAAAAAGACCTACGTAACTTCCTGTGATACCTCCGCTATCAATTGTACCGGTTGAACTTAGATTTTTGATAGTGAAGATGTATATAAAAGTGGGTATGATAACGATAAGCATTACTAACAGAATAGAAAAATATTTTCCCCATACTATTTGCCAGCAGGTAATTGGTTTGGTTCTTAATATTTCAAATGTGCCACTCTTTATTTCTTCAGATATGGACCGCATGCTGATGGCCGGCACCAAAAAAACCAATACCCAGGGAGCCAATTCAAAAAATTGATCCAGGGAGGCGTATCCAAAATCAAAAATATTACTGTCTTTTAATACAAATAAGAACAAACCGTTTACCAGCAAAAACAAAATAATGGCGATATACCCGGTAAGGTTGCTGAAAAACTGTTGTAATTCTTTTTTACAAATGCTCAACATGGTTTAATAAATTCCTGCAATTTACTATTTACCAAACAATAAAAATTTGTTTGATAAATGGTAAGTGTATTTAATATGTAACGGGTAGCCTATTAATTCTTAAAATAACCATAAATACCAACATGAGTGAATGGTAAAAGTTATGATTCTGCTGCTTTGAAGTAAACTACAAATTCGAAAGAATGTAGTAAGTGTACTACAGGGTAAAAAATAATTTTATTTAATGCAGCATTTTAGAAAATCGCTTTGTCATAGATGGGAACGTGGATATTTAAGGAACTAACTATTCCAAATCACTTCGGGTGAATCAATTTCAGTCAAGTTGATTTCACAAAAAATAAATGATTTAAGAGTTTAGATTTTTACATTTGTCGTTTACCAAAACCAACTGCACATCCCCCGATTTTTTCGGGGGATTTTTTATTGGGGAATAATACGCTGCTGCATTTCAGAAAAATCTTATACTATAAATATTAAAGCCCGTGAATCACCACGGGCTTTAATATTATATTTAGTTAGGCAGTAGAAATATGTTATCTTTTTTCTCTGCCCAATGTATATCCTATTTTAATATTGAAAGTAAAATAGGAGTCATTGTTTTTTGGGTTCCCCCTGATGCCACCTTCCAATTTTCTGTATGTCTCGCTATTAGGACCGGTATTTGTTCTTTGATTAAATGACAAATCCTGTGCATTTTGCAAATCAGTGCCAGCAAAGTAATTGGAAAAAACATCCCGGTTAATATACTTCTTACTAATATCATCCAGGTAATCTGTAGTTAATATGCGGTATAAAAATTCGGCTCTTAAATTGAGGGAAGGCCCCAGTTCATAACGTATCCCAGCACCAACCGGAAAATTAATCTGGGAAAGTTTATAAGGTTTTCTTTCAGGGTACTCAGCAAATCCCTGCCCTTCTAGACTTAGAGGCTGTAAATCTACAAGCTGGCCATTTCTTGATTTTGACTGGGGATTAAATGAAAAAAATCCGACACCTGCAGCTAAGTATGGAGAAATATAGGGAGGGTCCCTGTCTTTTCCCGGCCAGTCAACAAAAATAAACAATGGGTGAAATTCAGCAATTAAGGAAAATTCTGAAATTTTGCTTCTGAAATTAAGGTTACGTTCGTACCTGCCTTGTGAAGTTGATTTTACATCTTTTAAAATGCTATCATAAGCTTTTACATGTCCAAAGGTTCCCTCTAGCCTGATGGCAAACTTTTCTTTATAATTAAGCAGTAAATAAATACTACCGTTAAACTGGTTATTGCCTATGTTCAAATCTTTTACAAAGGGTTTTCCCAAACCACTCCTTCCACCTACATCGGTAAGGCAATTCATAAGTCCTATTGATCCGCCTAACTCAAACATAAGCGGTGAGTCATAAGAGTAGTTATCGTAAAAGTAATATTGAGCAGATACTTTATATCCAGATACCAATAAAAGCAAAAAAATGATTACTATATGTGCAATTCTTTTCATGTAATATAATTCTTTAAAATGTGCCCATTTTTAGGGATCATATTCTGTTGATGGTTATTTACAAATAAAACGATAAATCCTGAATTATCTTTTATCTGTGGATTTATTATTGTAAAATTTACAGACATCCCTTATGCCACAGATGCTGCATTTGGGGTTTCTTGCAGTACAAATATACCTCCCGTGTAATATTAACCAGTGATGTGCTTTATGAACATATTTTTCCGGGATGTTTTTTATCAACTGTTTTTCAGTTGCTAAAGGTGTTTTAGCCTTATTGGTTAAACCAATCCGGGCGCTTACCCTAAATACATGGGTATC
>JAYUTC010000228.1:0-10573 GCA_043755395.1 Ferruginibacter sp. | reverse complement strand
TTGTTATTTGGAGGTGCAATTCAAACGGCAGGTGCTGTAAAAAGCAACAAAATAAAAAAGCATGCCACCAGCGATTTTATGGAAATAGAAAGACAGCGGGGTATTAGTGTTGCTACCAGTGTAATGACTTTTGAATATAATGGGCATCTTATCAACTTACTGGATACCCCGGGCCATAAAGATTTTGCGGAAGATACTTATCGTACTTTAACAGCTGTGGATAGTGTGGTGCTGGTTATTGACAGTGTAAACGGAGTAGAAGCACAAACCCGCAGGTTAATGGAAGTTATAGCAATGCGTAATACACCAGTTATAGTTTTCATTAATAAAATGCACCGTGATGGGAAAAACCGTTTTGATTTATTGGAAGAAATAGAAAACGAATTAAAAATTAGTTTACATCCTATGACCGTGCCAATCAATAGCGGTAAAGATTTTAAGGGAGTTTATGATTTACATAAAAAAAGTTTAGTACTTTTTGCTGCAGGTACAAAAGCAAATGATGAAGATGTAGTTGAAATAAAAAATTTAAGCGACAAAATATTAGATACAAGAATAGGGGAGAAGGATGCTGCAACCTTAAGAGAAGATGTTGAATTGATTGACGGTGTTTACGGCGAATTAAATGAAAATGATTATTTAACCGGGAAAACTGCGCCGGTATTTTTTGGCAGTGCTGTAAATAATTTTGGTGTAAAGGAAATGCTGGATACTTTTATTCGCATTGCACCAACTCCAAGGCCAAGGCATACCACATTAAGAGATGTAAAACCTGAGGAGGATAAATTTAGTGGGTTTATTTTTAAAATACACGCCAACCTGGATCCTAAGCACAGGGATAGAATTGCTTTTTTAAGAGTATGTAGCGGTAAATTTGAACGCAACATATACTACCATCATGTTAGACTGGATAGAGATTTCAGATTCAGTAATCCATATAGTTTTTTGGCTCGCCAGAAAGAAGTAATTGAGGATGCGTACCCGGGAGATGTGGTTGGTTTGTTTGATACCGGAAATTTTAAAATTGGTGATACATTAACTGAGGGGGAAGATTTTTATTTTACAGGGATACCCAGTTTTTCGCCAGAGATATTTAAGGAAGTGGTTAATAAAGACCCTATGAAAACAAAGCAACTGGAAAAAGGATTAATGCAATTGACTGACGAAGGCGTGGCACAATTGTTTACACAGTTTGGAGGTAATAAAAAAATAATTGGTTGTGTTGGCGAATTGCAGTTTGAAGTAATTCAATACCGTTTATTGCAGGAGTATGGCGCATCTGTTCAGATGAATAGTTTACCATTTTATAAAGCCTGCTGGCTTACTTGTGCAGATCCTAAAAAATTAGAAGATTTTATCCGATACAAGCAGGCCAATATTGCTGCTGATAAAGATGGGCATATTGTTTACCTGGCACAAAGCGAATGGTTTTTAAATACAGAAAGGCAAAATAATCCGGATATTGAATTTCATTTTACCAGTGAGATACATAAGTAGCAAAAAGTGGCTGAGAATAAATAAATTATTCTTTAAGGTTAAAAGCAACCACACCATTACTTGCCTTACTGCTGCTAATATTTAATTCATAACGTTTTAGCCCATCGTAGATGACCATTAATGCTGTATTTGGAGGTATACTTCCTAAATTTTCGGCATACATCACCAATTCGTTACGGTAATTACCCCGCTCTACCTTAAGTGTAAAAGTTACCGGTTTATCAGAAAGCCTTTGATGCGTAGTGATAATCTTATCATTGTAAATTAGTGTAACACTGTCGCCATCAATTTCTCCATTATCATATAAAGTAACCGAAACCGAATCATGATCAACAGAAATTTGTTTAATCAGTTCATTGTTTCTTTTTTCTAAAGGGACATTTTTAGCTGGTTCAATAGTTTTAATCTCCTCTTTTTTTATTTCTTCATTACATAATGCTGATATTTCATTCTTATTTAATGCCCTGTTATATATTCTTACTTCATCAATATCTGCATTTAGCCAAAACGGGAATAAAGGGTCACTTGTTTTCCCAAAAAACAAGTCGTCATTATTTGTAAAATTTTCCTTAAATCTAACTGAATATTTTAATTCACAATCCACATATAAACTTGCTATATTGCCATCATTGGTATAAACCAGAGAGTACCATTTATTTTTATTTATATAAGGAGTATAAGTTTTTTGTGGAGTGCCGGTGCTTCTAAAATTTTGATGAACAGAATCCTGTAATGGATCACCGTTACAGCCTTTACTGTCAGTAAATAATGCATCATCAAACCTTAGCGAATAATTACCCGGTAAATAATCAGCGCTCCCTTTTGATATTATCGAATTGGCATGGCATATACCATAATAAAAACCTGTTGGTTTTACCCAAACCGATAAGGATATTTGGTTTGTAAAATTAAGCGATGAGTTGTTTTGAATTTGAATATAACTATTTATCCCGTTAAAATGGTATGCATTGTTTGGCTTGCCAAACCTGTCTGCTGTTAAAGTAGCGTTATTAAATATTGGGTTATTATTATTACCACTTACATCATTTCCATTTCCGCTAAAAGGATAATAAGCTTTTAGTCCGTTATTTAAATCAGTTTGTGCAAGGCCTGATGTAGAAAAAATTAATAAAGCAAGTAACAGTTTTTTCATAAATTATACAGAACTCTCTTTTGTAAAAAATTAAATACCGGTATAATTCCCGGGTGCGATTGATTTCAATTCCTTCTTTAATGCAGCCGATATTTTTAACCCGCTGATAAATCGGTGTATTACCTTTTTGTCAATAATCTTTTTTCCTCTTGTTAATTCTTTTAATGCCTCGTAAGGGTTGGGATAATTTTCTCTGCGTAAAATAGTTTGAATGGCTTCGGCTACAACAGCCCAGTTTTTTTCTAAATCTTCTTTTAATTTATTTTCATTCAGCACTAATTTGCTTAGCCCTTTTTCAACAGATTTAATAGATAAAATAGTATGTGCAACCGGGGTTCCAATATTTCTTAACACTGTACTATCGGTTAAATCTCTTTGTAAACGGGATACCGGAAGTTTAGCTGAAAGGTGTTCCAGTAATGCATTTGCAATTCCTAAATTACCCTCTGCGTTTTCAAAATCTATTGGGTTTACCTTATGTGGCATAGCACTGCTTCCAATTTCTCCTTTAATAGTTTTTTGTTTAAAATAATCTATACTTATATAAGTCCATATATCCCGGCACAAATCAATAAAAATATTATTTATTCTTTTTATTGCATCAAAATGAGCAGCCAGTACATCATAATGTTCAATCTGGGTAGTATATTGCTGGCGTTGCATTCCTAATTTATTTTCAACAAATTCATTGGCAAATTTTACCCAGTTATATTTTGGATAGGCAACATGATGTGCATTAAAATTGCCGGTGGCACCGCCAAATTTTGCTGTAAAAGGTATGTAACTGAATAATTGAATTTGATTTTCCAAACGTTCAACATATACCATCAGTTCTTTTCCTAGCCGTGTAGGCGAAGCCGGTTGGCCGTGTGTGCGTGCAAGCATTGATACGTTTTTATAAGCAAGGGCCAGTTTGCCAATAACAATCTGCAGGTTAATAATTGCCGGCAGATATTCCTGCTCAACACTGTTTTTCCAAAGTAATGGTATTGCTGTATTATTAATATCCTGCGATGTTAAACCAAAGTGTACCCATTCTTTTAAATGACCAGCACCATATTTTTCAAGCTGATCTTTTATAAAGTATTCCACTGCTTTTACATCATGGTTAGTAATACTCTCCGTTTTTTTAATTTGTTCTGCATCCCGTAATGAAAAATTAACGACAACATCATGCAGTTGTTTTTTTAATTTGGTATCTGCTTTAAAAAATTTTTTTTCTGCCAAAAACAATAAATATTCTACTTCAACCAAAACCCTGTATTTGATTAAGGCGTATTCGCTAAAATATTCATCCAGGTGCTGTAATTGCTTACGGTAGCGTCCATCAATTGGTGAGATGGCGGTTAATTGGTTTAAATCCATGATGTTGCTGTAAATTTGCAGCAAAAATACAGTAATTGATACAGAAGATTAAAGTTGGGGCGGTAAGTTATTTAAATACTAAACCCCTTATTTATGGATTTGAACAGGGTATGATGAAAGACAGCATTGAATTATTGATAGATTATCCTTCAAACATTGCTCAAAAACTATTAAATAACAAGATTGATTTAGGGTTGGTGCCGGTAGCTGTTTTACCTGAAATGGCCGAATATCATATTATTGCTGACTATTGCATTGGTTGTAATGGGGCTGTGTCTAGTGTTTGCCTGTTCAGTGATGTTTCTTTACCAGAGATAAAAAATATTTTAATAGACTACCAAAGCAAAACTTCAGTATCTCTTTTAAAAATATTGCTGAAGGAATATTGGAAAATAAGCCCGGAGTTAATTCTGGCAAAAGAAGGATTTGAACAGGATATTAAGGGAACAACTGCTGGTCTTGTAATTGGCGACAGAGCATTTAAGCAAACATTGTTATCAAAATATCAGTATGATTTAGGTTTTGCCTGGAAAGAAATGACCGGATTACCATTTGTATTTGCTGCCTGGGTTAGCAATAAAAAGCTGGATGATATCTTTATTACTGAATTTAATAAAACCACTCAATTTGGGTTACGGAATTTAAACAAAATAGCAGAATCAAATAAAATTGCTCAGTTTGATATGCTGCAGTACTATACAAAATTTATTTCCTATCCATTTGATAAAAATAAAATTGAGGCACTTAAATTATTTTTACACTTTTTAAGTGTTTCCAACTCTTATACCTAATTTCTTTTTTAAAGTATTTAAAACGGGTAAAGCATCTGGCGTAAGATTTAAATATAATGTACCGGCAATAAACATAGTGCTAAATAATATTCCCTTACTAATAATTCCTGCCCAGCCATGTACTTGTTGTAAAATTAAAAAGGTGGCAAAATATAATGCAAGTGCCATAATTAAAGTGGTAAGGGTTTTAATTGAAAATGGTTGCATTTTAAATTTCTTCCACAAAAAAATTAGCCTGATAATATTGTAAATGCTATAAGCAATAAAGTTAGAAATTCCGGCACCCACAATTCCGATTTTTGTAATTAAATAATAGTTTAATGGGGCAATCAATAATAATAAAATTAAACCGGTTAAAAATTCGAAACGCCAAAAATTTGAAGTGCCGATTATTTGCCCGTTTACACCAGTGCCCATATCCACAATTAATTTTAAGCCAAAAAATAAAACAACAAACCTGCCCTCCAAAAAAACAGGATTAAGTTGTAATGTTTTAATGCCATCCTCGTAACAAAGCCAGATATTACCAAAAAGAAAGAGGCTTAATAATAGCAGGTTTATGCTGCTGCGTTTATAAAGTTTGTTAATTACTTCGTAATTTTTTTCTCTCCAGGCCTCTGCTAATACTGGAAGTGAAATAGCTACAATACTCCGTTGGGGAATTTGAATGATATTACTTATATAAGTTGAAAATGCAAAAATACCTATAGCTGCCTGTCCTATCTTACTGGATATAGTAAAACTGTCAAAGAGGGCTGCCGTGGTAGATATTGCAAATCCGGCAAAAACAAATGCACCAAACGTAAACATTTTTTTTCTATACCGCCTTGTTACTTTACTTACTTTAAAAGTAATGTGTAATTGCTTTTTTTGTTTTAGATAAATGACAAGTATTAAAACTAAAATACCATATAGACATGAAAAAAGTTTGATAAAAGTATCATAGGTTATAATTTTAAAAATAAAAAGTAAAATAAGTGCAGAAGTAAGTAACCTTAATGCAGTTTCCCTTAAAAAATTGGAGATAACAGTTCTTTTTAAACTCCAGCAATAGCTTTCCAAAATACCAAAAATTAAAAGGGAAAAGCCAAAGGGGTATATCCAGTAATAATAGTCTACCAGCATTTTTGAATTAACTGAAAACTTTCGCTCAAAAAATGATTTAAAGACTATTCCACCTGTTAAAAAAACAAGAAAACCTATTAACGAAAGCAGTAAGGCCCAGCTTAGTAAATCATTTTCTTCATCTTTTAAATGTGCCCTGTAATAAGGCGAAAATTTATAAATAACAGATGATAATCCTAAAAAGGAGTAAGCAAAAATTATTTGACTGAAATCAAAAAAACTTCTGGTTAAACCATATTGGTCAGGTGTGAACCAATCGGACCTGGTAAAAAATAAATTATTAAAAAAACCTATAGCAAACCCAATAAAAATGATAAATGTGGAAATAATGCTTTGCCGCCGGATTTGACTCATACGCTAAAGTAAGTTTTTTGAAAATAAAGCAATAAATTTACTTTTTTTAAATCATTAATCTAAAATGAAAGTAGTAATTTTTGCAGGTGGGCTGGGAACAAGAATATCTGAAGAAACAGAGGCAAAGCCCAAGCCAATGGTTGAAGTTGGAGGAAAACCTATTTTATGGCATATTATGAAAATATACAGCCATTATGGTTTTAATGATTTTATTATCTGTCTGGGCTATAAAGGGTATGTGATAAAAGAATATTTTATGAATTATTTTTTGCATAACGCCGATATTACTATTGATCTTCAGAATAACAAAACCATAATTCATGGAAGTAATTCTGAAGCATTTAAAGTTACATTAGTAGAAACAGGACTTAACACTAAAACAGCGGGTAGGTTAAAACTTGTTCAAAAATATATTGGAAACGAAGATTTTATGCTTACATATGGGGATGGCGTTTGCGATGTAAATCTTAATGAACTACTTGCATTTCATAAACAACAAAATAAAACTGCAACAGTTACTGCTATACAATTGGATGCACGATTTGGGGGCATGGATTTAGGAACAAAAGGAGAAGTAATTTCATTTAGGGAAAAAGCTAAAGACGAAGGTAAATGGATTAATGGGGGGTATTTTATTTTAAAACCCGAAGTATTTAATTACCTGGACGGAGATATGGATAATATGATGTGGGAAGATGAGCCATTGGAAAAGTTGGCTAATACTAAAGAGTTGGTTGCTTTTAAACATAATGGTTTTTGGAAATGTATGGATGCATTAAGGGATAAATTAGAATTAGACGAACTCTGGAAAAATAATCAGGCAAAATGGAAAGTGTGGTGAACAATTTAATTGAAACCCATTATAAAGGGAAAAAAATTTTTGTAACCGGTCATACTGGTTTTAAAGGTACCTGGTTTATTACATGGCTGCATTTGTTGGGTGCAAAAATTAAAGGCTATTCGTTGCCACCCGAAGACCATCATTCTTTTTTTAATATCATTACAGAAGAAATGGTATTTGATAATGTATTTGCTGATATCCGTGATAGAGAAAAATTGCAAACAGAGTTGGTGAATTTTCAACCCGATTTTGTTTTTCACCTTGCAGCACAGGCCCTGGTAAGGCATAGCTACCAAATACCTGCCGAAACATTTGAAGTAAATGCAGTTGGTACTGCCAATTTATTGGAAGCAGTAAATAAATTACCGGGTAAGTGCACCGTTATAGTCATCACCACTGATAAAGTTTATGAAAACAAAGAAATAAATTATCATTATAAAGAGGATGATGTTTTAGGCGGCTATGATCCCTATAGTGCCAGTAAAGCAGCCACAGAAATTGTAGTAAGTTCTTTCAGGGATTCTTTTTTTAATACCCAAAAATTTTCTGTTCATCAAAAAGCAATTGCAAGTGCAAGAGCGGGTAATGTAATTGGTGGTGGAGACAGAAGTGCGGATAGAATTATTCCGGATATCATCCGGTCTTTAGAAAATGATCAACCGGTACAAGTAAGAAACCCAGAAGCAGTAAGGCCATGGCAGCATGTTTTAGAGCCTTTAAGTGGTTATCTTACTTTAGCGATGTTATTGGATATTGATGCCGTTAAATTTTCCGGCGCTTACAATTTTGGTCCCTTGCCCAATGATCATTTACCTGTTAAAAAATTAGTAGAAACTGCAATCGATTGCTGGGGCAAAGGAACCTGGGTGGATAAATCGGATGCCAGCCAGCCACATGAGGCAGGCTTATTACAACTGGATATTTCTAAAGCAAAAAATATTTTGCACTGGCACCCTAATCTGGCAAGTGCAGCAGCAATTGAGTGGACCATTAACTGGTATAAACAAGCGCCTGCAAACGTATTTAATTTTACTTTGCAACAAATTAAAGACTACAGGCAAATTTGATTTTTACTGAAACCATATTGAAAGGTAGTTATGTAATTGAACTGAACAATTTTATTGATGAGCGGGGATGGTTTGCCCGTACTTATTGTAAAAAAGAATTCAGTACAATTGGTCATCAGGGAGAGTGGGTACAAATGAACCATTCTTTTACAAAAAACAAAGGAGCTATTCGGGGCATGCATTTTCAAGTATCTCCTTTTAGTGAAATTAAATTAGTACGTTGCATTGGTGGTTCAGTGTATGATGTTATAATTGATCTGAGAAAAAATTCGGATACTTTTTTGCAATGGTTTGGGGTAGAAATATCTGCACAAAATAAAAAAATGATTTACATACCTGCTGGGTTTGCCCATGGCTTTCAATCTTTAAGTAATGATAGCGAATTGATTTATCATCATTCTCAATTTTATACTGCAGGTGCAGAAGGTGGAATAAAATATAATGATCCAAAGTTTAATATTAACTGGCCTATATCCGTAACTGATATTTCAGAACGTGATAACCATCATGCTTTGCTGGACGAAAATTTTAAAGGAATATAATTATGCAATGTAGATTTTGTAAAACAGAATTAAAACATGTGTTTATTGATTTGATAAATTCTCCGGCATCTAATTCTTTTTTAGCTGTTGAACAATTAAATGAGCCGGAAACTTACTACCCTTTGAAAGTATATACCTGCCATAACTGTTTTTTGGTACAGGTAGATGAATATAAAAAATCTGATGCTATATTCGACAGCAACTATTTGTATTTTTCCTCATATAGCAGCAGCTGGTTAAAACATGCAAGTGATTATGCCAATAAAATGACAGAACGTTTTGGCTATACCGAAGAATCGCAGGTAATAGAAATTGCAAGTAATGATGGATATCTTTTGCAATATTTTTTGCAAAAGGGGATTAAAGTAATGGGAATAGAACCAACTGCAAACACTGCAGAAGTTGCTATAGGGAAGGGGATAAAAACTATAGTAGAATTTTTTGGGGTTGAACTTGCTGACAGACTCCACAATCACTGGGATGTAAAAGCTGATTTATTGTTGGGTAATAATGTGTTGGCACATGTACCCGACATTATTGATTTTGTGGCTGGCATGAAGATTATCCTGGCTAATAATGGGGTTATTACCATGGAGTTTCCTCATTTGATGCAATTGGTGGATAACAACCAATTTGATACTATTTATCATGAACATTTTTCTTATTTATCTTTTTATACTGTAAAACAAATTTTTGAATCGCAGGGATTGGAAATGTTTGACGTAGAAGAAATAACTACACATGGCGGTTCTTTACGTATTTATGCCAAACATAAGGAAGATACATCTAAAGAAATAACTGAAAATGTTTTTAATCTTATTAAAAAAGAAACAGACAAGGGTTTAAACGGATTATCTTATTATGATAATTTTCAACAAAAGGCACTTAAAGTAAAATTTGATTTAATTGAATTTTTGATCAATCAAAAAAAGGCAGGAAGGAAAGTAGCGGCTTATGGTGCAGCAGCAAAAGGTAATACCCTGTTGAATTATTGCGGTATAAAAAACGATTTAATTGATTTTGTAGTAGATGCCAATCCTCATAAACAGGATAAATATTTACCTGCAAGCCATATACCTGTAGTGAATGAAGAATTTTTAAAATCCACTAAACCCGATTTTATAATAATTCTTCCCTGGAATTTGAAAGTAGAAATTATACAGCAGCTCTATTATATAAATGATTGGGGAGGAAAATTTGTGATTCCAATTCCTGCTTTACAAATTATTTAGTTATCAATTAAACTTTGTCATCAACAAATGGATGTATCTGATATAACGCTGCAAAAGCCTCCCTTTGGGGGAGGTTTGGAGGGACCGAAAAAAATATTGGTAACGGGAGCTTCAGGTTTTATTGGCAATCATGTTATTACTGCATTGGAAAAAACAGGTTGCATTATTATTGCAACATCTTCTGATGAAATAAAAGCAAAGCAGCAAACCTGGTTTAATAAAGGAAAATACATTCCATTTGATTTAAAACAATTGGATAATACTATTAACTATCAAAAGTATTTTGATGATCCGGATGCTGTAATTCATTTAGCCTGGGAAGGCCTTCCCAATTACAAAGCGGCATTTCATACAGTAGAAAATTTGCCCCGCCATTTTGACTTTATTAAAAATTTAATTGATCATGGACAAAAAGATATAACCATCACAGGAACTTGTTTTGAATATGGTATGCAGGAAGGTAGTTTGACTGAAGACATGGAAACTATGCCGGTAAATTCCTACGCTTTTGCAAAAGATAGTTTACGCCGGCAATTACAACAATTACAGCTGCAGAAAGATTTTTGTTTAAAATGGGTAAGATTATTTTATATGTACGGTTCAGGG
>JAYUTC010000227.1:0-4219 GCA_043755395.1 Ferruginibacter sp. | reverse complement strand
TTTTAAAAAGATTATATAAAAACTGTTTGTTTATCAGTTTTTATAACAATTCATATAAAGCCCTGAGTTTTCTTCTGGTTATAATCTTTTCCCACTCTTTTCCCAACGCATTTTCCCAAAGCGGTTTCATACCAAGTGATACATCAATCATTTTATTAAAATCATCATCACTTAATCCTGCACAAATGTTTTTAGGGATATCAATATTATTTTTTTCTACCATTAATTTAAATTCTTTTACGCCATCGGGATAATATTCTTCCAATTTATCAAAAACAATACAATTACCAATACCATGTTTGGTACCCAGCAAATAACTTAATCCATAACTAACGGCATGCGCTACACCTACCTGGCTATAGGCAATGCTCATTCCACCTGCATATGATGCCATCATTAACTTATCGTCACTGTCAGTATCCCATCCGGTCTTGTTAACATAAACTTCACGGCAAAGCTGCAGCGCTTTTTCGCCATAGCTTTTGCTAAACTCATTTAAGTATGTACCCGTAAGGCTTTCTATGCAATGTATATAACAGTCCATGCCGGTGTAAAAACGTTGGTTGGCGGGTGCATTTGCTGTAAGTTCTGGATCTAATACAATTTGGTCAAACGGTGTAAAGTCAGAGTTCATTCCCAGCTTTTTTGTTGGGCCTGTCAACACGGTTGTTCTGCTTACTTCGGCACCAGTACCACTTAAGGTTGGAATACCTGCTTTATAAACACCAGCCTGCTTTACAAGGTCCCAACCCTGATAATCAGCGGAAGAGCCGGGGTTATTCATCATTAATCCAACGGCTTTAGCAAGATCCATTGCTGAACCTCCACCAATACCAATAACACCACTTATTGTTCCAAATTCTTCTTTTATTTGATTGGCCAAACCGTCAACATAAGTTGTTTTAGGTTCGTAGGTAACATCTACAAAAATTATTTTATCATTTCCATTAAGAGGAATTCTGTTTTCTAAAGGATTTCCTTTAAAATAATGATCAACTAAAAAAATCATAGGGGCACCGCCTTTTCTGTGCGGTGCAATAATTTCATCTAACTGGTTAAATGAACCACGGCCATAAATAACATAGCCCACCATTTTAAAATTTCTGAATGCCATAATTTAATTTTTTAAAGCCGGCACGAAATTACAGAAATTTTGTTTTGCTACAGGTAAAAAGGGTTAACCCTATCTACACTGAATAAAAACCTACGAATTGCTTATGTGTTTCTTTATTTAATTCGTGACAAGCAAAAAATAAACCTTGTTGGGTATTGGTAGAGCGGAAAAAATAAATCATCTTGTAGCAAATAAATTATATGCCTAAATATGAACAGAGCATTGTGCTTACTAATGTTGATAAGGAAACTGTACTTGCAATAGGTTTTCAGGCAATGAAAAATTTAAACTGGACAATACAGTTTGCCGGAGAAGACAAAATACTTGGGAATACTCCAAAAAACTGGAAAACTTACGGTCAGCAAATTTTAATTAGCGCAGAAAATGATCTGTTAACCATTTGCAGCGAAATGGTAAAAGGAGAATCATTTGATATTGGCGGGAAAAATAAAAAAAATGTTGAAGCGTTTGTCACAGCATTTAAAAATGCAAAAACGACTATAAATGATATAGTAATTGAAACAAACAAAACAGCAATTAATACATTAAGAACAACAACATTAAAAGTGGCCGAAGTAGAACAGCAACAAGCTGCAGAAGTGGATAAAGCAATGAATATATCGGGGAGCAACCTGTATGTTACCTATGCCATAGTTGGGATTAATGTGTTAATATTTATATTAATGGCCATAAACGGTGCAGGTATTTTTGAATCTGATGGTTTTGTACATATAAGGTGGGGAAGCAATTATACACCACTTACTTTAAGCGGCGATTGGTGGCGTTTGTTAACAAACGTGTTTATTCATTTTGGAATTATTCACTTAGCAATGAATATGTATTGCCTGTATACTGTAGGTGTTTATTTAGAACCAATGCTGGGAAAGGTAAAATACATTGCAGCCTATATGTGTACAGGAATTTTGGCAAGTATTGTTAGTCTTTGGTGGCATAAAGATGTAGTAAACAGTGCCGGTGCATCTGGAGCTATATTTGGTTTGTATGGCTTGTTTTTAGCCATGTTAACTACCAATTTAATACCTAAACAGGTAAGGAAATCATTACTGCAAAGTATCGGCATTTTTGTTGTTTACAATTTGGCATATGGAATGAAAAGTGGGGTAGATAATTCAGCACATGTGGGGGGATTGTTGAGTGGTTTTGTAATTGGATATATTTATGTATACAGCATTAAAAAAGAAAAAGCACAACAAAAATTACAATGGATTGTACCAGTTATTATTTTACTAACTGTAGCAGGGGCGTATAGTTATCTGCAGCAAAATAAAACTTTGGCTGCCCAAAGAAACGCCGCATTGAATGAAGTAAAAGAAGCAGCTTACAGTGATACAGATAAATTTAATGATAAATACAACGAATTTGTAGACCTTCAGGATAAAGCGCTTCTTGCCCTAAAAACAACAGACAGCATGACCCGAACAGCATATGCAGAACAGTTGATGGCAGCTATTTCTGTATGGGATGATGCAGTGTCAAGAGTAAAATCTACATCAGGGTATACCATTTCTGAAGCAGCACATAAAAAAGCAGATAAAGTTCTTGAGTATATACAACTGCGTAAAGAACAGTTTGGGTATTTGGCCGAAATTAATAAAGCGACAACCGAAGATGAAACAATAAGAAGAAATCTTGAAGAAACAGAAACCAAAATTTCAAAAGTGCTGGAAGAATTAAAAGCATTATAACAAAGTAGCTGCTCTTTCCAGATCTTCGGGTGTATCAATTTCAACACCCATATATTGCGTAACTACCATTTTAATCGGTATTCCGTTTTCTAAATATCGAAGACATTCAATTTTTTCTATAGCTTCTAATGGAGCAACAGGCCAGGCTGTAAAATTTAAAAGAGCCTGTTTTCTAAAAGCATACACACCAATATGTTCGTAATAAGTTATGGCAATATTTTTATCTCTGGGATAAGGAATTATACTACGGCTAAATAAAAGTGAATTCATATTTTTATCAACGGCAACTTTTACATAGTTGGGATCATTAATAAATTTTTCATCGTATAACACCTGCATCAGCGAAGCTACCTGTACCGATGTATCATTAAAAGTTTTCAATAATTTTTCCAAGGGTTCTTTTTGTACAAAGGGTTCATCGCCCTGCACATTTACTACTATATCTACCTCTATGTTTTCAATAGCTTCGGCAATTCTGTCACTACCGCTTTCATGTTCTTTCTTACTCATTACCGCCTTGCCACCATGCAATGTTATTTCATTAAAGATGATTTCGCTATCTGTAACTACCATTACTTCGTCAAATAGATTTGTGGCAACTGTATTATCGTACGTATGGCGGATAACGGTTTTATCGCCCAGCAGCTGCATCAGCTTGGCCGGAAAACGGGTGGCAGCATAACGTGCCGGTATCATTGCAATTTTCTTCATCCAAAAAAATTAAAAGTAAAGTTACCAATTATATAAGTCAAGATAGCTAAAAACAAATTTGATTTACTATATTTGAAAGCCTATATTTTTTCGATTGCAGGTCATTTATTTTATAAACTAACTGTTATGCAAGCAAGCGAACTGTTGCAATCGTATTTAGTGGATGCCAACACCTGGGATGAGATGTACAAAGATGCATCTGTAAGGGAGCAGTATAAAAAAGCTCTGGATTTTTTGCAACAACTTTCTATTGAAGAATTAAATAAAAAGGAAGAACTGGCTAAAAGGCTTTTTATGAGCCAGGGCATTACTTTTACCGTGTATAGCAGTGGTGAAGGGATAGAAAAAATATTTCCGTTTGATATTATTCCCCGCATTATTACAGCAACCGAATGGGATTTTATAGAAAAAGGAATTAAACAACGGCTTAAGGCACTTAATCTTTTTTTAAAAGATATTTACAGCAATCAGTTCATCATTAAAGATGGCGTAATGCCGGCACATATGATTTACAGCTGTCCGCATTATTTAAGGGAGATGCACAATTTTTCGGTACCTTATGATATTTATATACACATTTCCGGTATAGATTTAATTAGGGACAGCGATGGATCTTTTTATATACTTGAAGATAATTTGCGTACGCCAAGCGGAGTAAGTTACATGCTGGAGAACCGTGAAATAACCA
>JAYUTC010000226.1:0-4230 GCA_043755395.1 Ferruginibacter sp. | reverse complement strand
TTTTTTTATGGATTATATTCATCCCGGCATCTAAAGCAAAATATTTATCATGAAAAAATTAATTATCGTTCTTGCTGTAAGTATGTTTGCTTCAAATGGTTTTACTCAAACCAATAAAAAAGTAACCAATCCAATAACTCCCGAATTAAAAAAATTACCATTACCACCAATACCACCAATACCGCCTTTACCACCTTTACCGCCTATACCGCCTATACCGTCTGAAAGTTCAAATCAAGTTATTGATTTTACTCTTCCTGAAATTGAGAAAGACATTCCTGCTCCGCCTAATCCTCCAATAAAACCAATAAAATTTAAACCCCCAGTAATTGTTAATGAAAATGGTTACGCAATTATAGTAAAAAACACAACAGATGGAGCCATTATTTTATTAAGAAAAAAAGGGATTACTCAAAAAATAAACTTGGCTGTTTGGAATGCAAAACCCGGATATTTTGAAAACAAATATGGAAAATTACCTCTACCATTGCCGCCTGTTCCTCCAATACCTTCTGTTAAAGAATAAAAAATATAATCGATATGAAAACAAAAGCCCTCCAAAAATTTGGAGGGCTTAATAATATATGCTCTGCCTTAATTTGGTTATACCGCAAAACTTTCACCACATCCACAACTGCGGCTGGCATTTGGATTATTAAAAAAGAACCCTTTTCCATTCAATCCATCACTAAATTCCAATTCAGTATTTACCAGGTATAAAAAACTTTTAAGGTCACAAACCAGTTTTATCCCTTTGTCTTCAAAAACCTGGTCCATTGGTTTTACTTCGTTATCAAAATCCATCTTATAGCTAAGACCACTACATCCACCACCTACAACACCTACCCTTAAAAAATAAGAAGGGTCGTTTATAATGCCAGCATCTGTCATCAGGTTAATAACTTTAGCCTTTGCCTTATCGCTAATAAAAATTGAATTTTCTGTTGCTACTTCGGCCATCTTTATTTCATTTTAGTGAACAACACTTTCTTCAAACTTAATAGCTTCCATACCATTTTTAGTACGGTAATCATTAATGGCGGCTTTAATAGCATCTTCAGCTAAAACAGAGCAATGGATTTTTACCGGTGGAAGATTTAGTTCTTCTACTATATCCATGTTGTCTATTTTCAATGCATCATCAACAGATTTGCCCTTAAGCCATTCTGTAGCTAATGATGAAGAAGCTATAGCAGATCCGCAACCAAAGGTTTTAAATTTAGCATCAGTAATCATACCTGTTGCATTATCTACCTCAATTTGAAGCCGCATAACATCGCCACATTCCGGTGCACCTACTAAACCGGTTCCTACACTCTTACTTGACTTATCAAGTGTGCCAACATTTTTTGGATTTTGGTAGTGGTCAATTACTTTTTCTGAGTATGCCATGATGAAAGTTTTTAAATTTTAAATTATTTTTAGAAAGTCAAAATTAAAAAGTAAAAAAATATGTTTTTATGAGCCTTTTGAATTTTTATTTTTTACTTTTAATGTGCTGCCCACTCAATTGTACTCAGATCAATTCCCTCTTTATACATTTCCCATAACGGACTCATTTCTCGTAATTTCAACACAGTTTCACTTATTGCTTTTATGGTATAGTCTATTTCTTCTTCGGAAGTAAAGCGGCTTAGCCCAAAACGTAAGGAACTATGTGCCAAATCATCTCCTAAACCCAAAGCTTTTAAAACATATGATGGTTCCAGGGAGGCAGATGTACATGCGCTTCCGCTGCTTAATGCAATGTTTTTATTAAAGCCCATCAGCAAACCTTCCCCTTCAACATGTTTAAAAGAAATATTTGTTACATGCGGTAAACGATGTTCTGTACTGCCGTTAATATATGCTTCTTCCAACTTCATTAATTCTGTTTCTAAATGATCCCTCATTTTAATAATGCGTTTGTTATCTTCCTCCATATCCAGCATACAAATTTCGCAGGCCTTTCCAAAACCAACAATACCCGGAACATTTAAAGTTCCACTTCTCATGCCTCTTTCGTGGCCGCCACCATCCATTTGGGCAGTAACTTTTACTCTTGGGTTTTTACGCCGAACATATAATGCCCCAACTCCTTTTGGACCATACATTTTATGTGCAGTAAAAGCCATTAAATCAATACCATCTTTATTTACATCTACCGGAATTTTTCCTACTGCCTGTGTTCCATCAGTAAAAACCAATACTCCATGTTTACGGGCAATGGCACTTATTTCTTTAATAGGCATTACAGTTCCAATTTCGTTATTGGCATACATAATTGCTATAAGAATAGTGGTTGGCCTTATTGAATCTTCCAACTCTTTTAAATCGATAAGTCCGTCAGCTTTAACCTGCAAGTAAGTTACTTCGCCCCCCAATTTTTCAATATGCTTGCAGGTATCTAAAACCGCTTTATGCTCGGTAGTGGCAGTAATAATATGATTCCCCTTGCTGGCATACATTTCATACACCCCTTTAATACCAAGGTTATCACCCTCGGTAGCGCCCGAAGTAAAAATAATTTCTTTAGGATCGGCGCCTATCAGCTTGGCCACCTGCTCACGTGCATAATCAACAGCCTCTTCCGCCTCCCATCCAAAAGGATGATTACGGCTTGCTGCATTACCAAAATGTTGCAAAAAGTAGGGCGTCATTGCTTCCAATACCCTCGGATCCATAGGTGTTGTAGCATTATTATCAAGGTAAATCGGCAATTTCAACATAAAATCAAACTATTTAGTTTCTGTCTGTAATAACGCAAATTTACTATAAAAGGTTCTATTTTAGCTGTTAGAATGAATGGTTTGCAGTCATTTTTCCAATTTCGTAAACCCAAATTAATAATTAAAAGATTATGCCTAAACCCGAACATATTGGTATTGCAGTAAAAGATCTGGCCATTTCTATTCCATTGTTTGAAAAACTATTGAATAGTAAGTGCTATAAAACTGAATTAGTGGAAAGCGAAAAAGTGAATACTGCATTTTTTAAAGCCGGTGATACCAAAATAGAATTGTTGGAAAGTACCGGCCCAAGTGGTGTAATTGCTAAATTTATTGCAAATAAAGGAGAGGGCATGCATCATATTGCTTTTGCTGTATCTGATATTTATGCTGAAATGAAAAGGCTGAAAAATGAAGGTTTTACTTTGCTAAATGAAACGCCAAAAGAAGGAGCAGATAATAAATTAGTTTGTTTTCTTCATCCAAAAGGAACTAACGGGGTACTGGTGGAATTGTGTATGGAGAAAAAATAGATTTTTATAAAATCTTGAAAAAATAAACCAGGATATGACAGAATTTTCAGAAAATATTGTCTTTATCTTTTTTACAGGTTGCCTTTTTATGGCCCTGTTATACCATTTTATTTTATTTATTATTCAGAGAAACAACCTCCTTCTTTATTATAGTGCGTATTTATTTGCTGCTACCATTTTTCTTGCCGAAAGAGCATCTCTGGATTTTTTTTATCCCCCCACCGAAAATCTACAAAACAGTTTTTATTTTACCATTTTGGATGAACCTATTCAAATGCTCATGTATTTTACTTATGTACGTTTTGTTGCAAAAGCAATAAATATTTACAATATCCCCAATAAAGTATTTATTACTTTTTACCGAATCGTTTTAATTATCACGTTAGTTTATGGTGCCATTCATTTACTAGGAATAAGTTTTCATTGGTTTGATAGAAGATATGCTTTTACATTTATTGGTATCCGTATTATTTTAATAACCTGTTTGGGCTTTCTATTGGTTTCTGTTTCAAAATATAATAACGGATATTTTATTAAGATTATAATCGCCGGATCTGTAATCATGTTTTTAGGTAACCTGTTGGGTATTACTACTTCTATAATGAACAAACCCTTATTTGGTATGTATGGCATTATGTGGACAAGTGTAGCACTTATACTGGATGTGAGTTGCTTTTCGGCAGCAATTGGTTATAAATCCCGTATGGATCTTCTTGAAAAAAAAGAAGCTCTTAAGCAATTACAGCAGGAAGAACTTGAAAGAATGAATTTTTATTTTGAATCAAGGGATACTGATCGTAACCGCATTGCACGGGATCTTCATGATGAAATTGGCAGCACATTAAGCAGTATTCATATTTATAGCTCCGTTGCAGAAAAAATGGTGCAGTTAGATCCTGAAAAAGCAAAACAGATTTTGCACCAGATAAACATCAATACCAGAACAGTTATGGAAAACATGAATGATATAGTATGGGCTATGAAATCAG
>JAYUTC010000225.1:0-4233 GCA_043755395.1 Ferruginibacter sp. | reverse complement strand
GGAATGGTAAATATCAATTGCCTGTTTTCGATGAGAATATCAAATTTCCCTTCGATACAGATCCGCTTGCATTAGTTGATGGCGTACCCATTTTTAATTTTAATAAACTGCTCACCTACGATCCCCTGAAAATAAGGAAACTGGAAGTGGTTAACAGAACCTATTACCTTGGGGGAAACACTTTTGACGGGATAATAAATCTTACCAGTTATAAAGGAGATGTAACTGGTGCAGAAATTGACCCACATGCTACCATTATTGATTATGAAGGGCTTCAATTGCAAAGGGATTTTTATTCGCCTGTTTACGAAACAAGTGAACAATTGGGTAGTCATTTACCCGATTTTAGAAACTTATTGTATTGGTCTCCAAAAGTTATTACAGAAGCTACAGGTAAAACGCAGGCTGTTTTTTACAGCTCTGATGTAACCGGTAAATATGCCATTGTTATACAGGGTATTAGTGAAGATGGCACAGCAGGTTCTAAAGTGGTATTTTTTGAAGTAAAAAAAGACTGACCCTTTTTTATAGATACTGATTTTACATTGTGATGGTAAAATATGAAAGCGTTGTTTACTGCAACTAAAAGGCAATAGCAATATTTTATTTTAACTCACTTGTAGAAGTACTTTGATTGGCTTTATTAATAAAATATTTAAACAATAGTATAAAAAAAGATGCCTGTTATTTTATTAACAGGCACTTTACATTTTATCCTTTTTAAGGCAAGTCATAGGCAATAACTCATTCAGATTATTTTGAAGCCTGCAGATTAAACAACAGACTTTTGTTAATATTGTTATCCTTAAAATCAACAAATATTTTTTCTCCCTCGGATAATTGTATTTCTGTATCGCTGCGCATATATAGCTTACACTCACCCTCCTGTTCTATAGTTACCATGCTGGCGGCTGTCGATTCAAATAAAAACTGAAGACTTATTTTGTTGGTTGTAAAAAGTTGCAGGTAAAAATTGTCAGTTGTAAAAAACACCCTGCCATTAGAATCTTTTAATGTTGCAGAAAGTACCATTGCGCCACTTTCATCTCTATAAAATAGCAGTTTAGATCCAGCAGTATCAATAATAGCCCCATTAAATTTTAGTTCTGTAATATCGTACAATAGCATGGTGATTTATTTAAAACAAAAGTACCACTACAGATAAAATTCTACTGCGTCAAATGACACAAAATCATCAGTTGTTATTGCTTCTTATGCGGGAAAGCGTTTTACGGCTCATGCCAAGATAACTGGCGAGGTAGGTAAGCGGGATGCGTTGAAAATATTTTGGTCTTGTAATTAATAAATGATGGTAACGTTCTTCAGGACTCATCAGTTTAAAGGAATTACTATGTTCAAATTGATCAAAAAATTGTTTTGCAAAAAACTCTGCTGTAAGGGCAACCAGGGATTTTGAAAAATCTAAAATAGGCTTATAATGGGGCTTGTACGAAATAAGCACTTCTGTATCTTCAAGTGCTACAATATAAAAATTTGAGGGAATCTCATGACGAAGGCTTATGAAATCGGAGGCAATAGTTTGTTCAAAGAAAAACTGCACATTTACATCCACTCCATTTTCAACAGAAAAAATCCTGAAGCAACCTTTTAAAATAAACCAGATGTGTCGACAAATTTTACCTTCCTGCAATACCACTTCTCCTTTGTTGTATTTCCTGTAATGAAATACTTTGGACAATCTTTCAAAATCACCATCTGGCAGAGGATGAAAGGTATCTATTGATTTTCTAAATAACCCTAATGATGTATTGAGTGAACTTGTTTCCATACTTCTAGTAATTACAAAAATATTAAATATTAAAGTAAATTGTACAGTTGTTTTAATTATAATAAAAATGAATTACCAATGGTACAAAAACACAGGAAACCAAGTATTTAGAAAGGCTATAATCTCTTTTTAATCGTATAATTTATTAACTAGTAACCAATAAAAAACTGCTGTATACTTTTTCAGTATTACAGCAGTTTTCTAATTATTCAGGCATGTGCCGGTAATCTTCAACCAGGCAGCAAATCCTTCCAGTTTCGTAGTTCAATTTTTTTTGTTTACACATAGCGTATCGTAAAAACTACGCAGCTATTGTTGTATTTATTTTGAATGTGAAGGCAAATTGAAAACCAATCCACCACCAAGGCCAAACTGGTAAAGTGTAGAATAGGATGATACTCCGGCACCAGCGCCACCGGTTCCAATATACAATCCACCACCCATTGACTGCACAGCCGATAACAATTGTGCCTGTAATTTTATAGCAACCTTTTCGCTGGCCCAAATATTTACACCACCTCTTATTCCCCAGGCAAATTTTGTTTTGGTTGTACTGGTGCCAGAAACAGGATTTTTAATACTTATAATATCAGCCCCTAGCATAGCTCCTGCAAACCCTTCAGCCTTGCCACCTGGCTTTCTAAAATAATGATTACTTGCCAACATAATATAATTGATTCCTAAATCATAGTCAATAGCTTTTGTAGGACTATATGCACTTTTAATAGGGGCTTTTGTATCCTGACGCAGGTATAGTAATTCTATTCCCTGGTTGTGTTTTGGCAATAATTCAATGCCGGCTCCCCATTGAAAACCGCCTTTAATAGTACCATTATAATAATTATTGGCGTCATAACGTGAATCTACTTTATCATCAAATACACCGGAACCATATAAATTGATCCTTGTATTTTGTGCAAATGAAGGTGCAGTTATCAATAAAATTACAATTGCTGTTAATAATTTTCTTCTCATTTTTTTTAGGTTTACTTAGTTTTCGTTTACGTTGTTTATTTTTCTAATATTTCACAAAAATAAATGGGCAGGCCTGTTTTATTCAAATAAATTGTTCAAAATAAATGTGGATTTATAAATTGAGACAACATTATGCACCTGTTTAATAATGTATCGGCTTTATTTTGCTTTACGAAACTGAAATTTGCAACAAAAAATAGGCAAACGAAATGCAGCTAAAAAAAAGTAAAATAAACTTTCACCCAATGCCTGCCATCATCCTGCTAGCTGAAACTCATAAGTGGGGTGCATTAAATTGAGTTTCTAAAATGCTTGATCGAAATAATTTTTTTTTTGATTATGCCTGTTTACTGAAATCAGCTTGTTTAAACTAAGCTCATAACAATCTCCTTACCTAAACATTTTTCCCAACCAAAGAGCTCCGTATTGTTTTGTGTAATAAATAGTTGCAAAAACATACCACCTGAAGTCGGGGTAAAACTTTTTCATAAACTGTGCATGGTTGCGGATTGAAGTTGTACGTATTTTCAGCCATTTATCTTTGCTAACACTCCCTTTGTGCACATGCATTACTTTAGCCTGTGGCAGAAAATGAATTTTGTAACCCAATTGTTTAAAATCCCAACACCAAAGGGTGTCTTCGCAGTACATAAAGAAATCGTCAGATAGTTTTTTCTTTGGTAACTGTTGAATGATACTTTTTGGAAACAGCATAAATGCACCCCAAACCCAATCACAATCTGCAAAACTTTGGTGATCAAAATAATGGTGCAGCATTAAGGCTTCTCTTTTTGCTTTTGGTAATAGTTTATACAAGGGAAGAATTTCTAACAGTTCCCAGCTAATGGTTCTAAAACGTCGGCAATTGTATTGTATTTTTCCATCAGGATATAATAACTGGCAGGTAGTCATGCCAACTTCTTTATGTTGCAGCAAATGATCAAGGCAAATTTTAGGTGCATTGTTGATGAGCTCGGTATCACTGTTTAGCAATAGCAAATACTCACCTTTGGCATTGTCTGCACCGAGGTTGTTACCACCGGTAAAACCACTGTTAACCGGGCTTATGACTAAGTGAATGCCTGGAAATTTATTTGTAAAAAGGTGTGGATCACATTCAACAGAAGCATTATCTACCAGCACTATTTCAAAATCCACCTCAGTCAATTTATCATAAATAGATTGAATACAATTGCAGGTAAGTGTAAACGTGTTGTAATTAATGATAATAATTGATAGTTGCATTGTATCAGGCTACTTTATAAAAATAAGGTTTGTTGAAAAATATTTTAGAAAAGTACCGCAATAATACGCCCATATTTTTTACATAGTCAATCCAGTTTTTAAAACTGTACGGGGCTTTGCCACCGGTAACAATTGAATGCATCAATAAGCCAAAAAAGAAAATAGGTATTTCAAAAAAATAAGTTCCTGCAATAATCACGAACCAAATAATTCCAAATTGTTTT
>JAYUTC010000224.1:0-4241 GCA_043755395.1 Ferruginibacter sp. | reverse complement strand
CAGTATAGTTTTCCAGCATGGCCCGGGATTGTTTATGAATATATGAAATAAGGCTGGCTAAATCATCATTTTCTGTATTCAGGCTCCAGATCACTTCTTTCATTTTGGCAGATAACTCTCCTACTGAATGATATATTTTATCAATTTCATTTTTGGCATCCGCATCTTTTGTTTTTATTTTTGTCATCTCTGTTAATAGTCTTACCCCTGAAAGACCGGCACCAATATCATCATGCATTTCTGATGATATACGCTGTCTTTCGTATTGTACAGCCAGTTGTTTTTCTAATTCCACTCTTTGTTTTCTCAGGCTATACAGATAAACAAGCCTCGCAATAAACAATGTTATCAATACAATCAGCATTAATGCCAGCGATTTAAACCACCAGGTTTGCCACCATGCGGGGAGTATAACAAAACTGTAATTAAATGGCGCTGTCCATACCTGCGATTGACCTATTGCTTTAACCTGGAACTGATAGGAACCATGCCCCAGGTTGCGGTAATCTACCTGTGCTTCTTCAGTTGGATTACTCCACGAATTATCCAACCCAGTAAGACGATAACTGTATTTAATTTTATCAGTTGCCGACCAATCAATCGCTGAAAAATGGAAAGTGAGATGATTCTGACCATAAGAGAGTACAAGGTTTTCAGGATAGTTATTAAAAGGGAAAACGTTACTAAATGAAATATTTTTGTTTCCATTGTCATTCATGTTTCGAAAATCATAAAATTTTCCATTTATGTCTATATGTTTCAAACTTAATGAACCTGGAGTGGATGCAAGGAAAACAGTATTCAAATCACGGGTGATTAAAGCTTTGCCGTTGCCCCACCATATACGGTTATTATTATCAATACAAACACTGTGTAAATTAAAATCCGTTCCTTTCAAACCATCCTGAAGACCGAAGCTGTAAATGGAATAATTTATTTGTGACTTATTTAATGAATCTTGTCGGGGAACTAACAGCGAAAGCCCTTTATCAGTTCCCACCCAAAATTTTCCAGCAGTATCTTCCTTTAACGACCACACATCATTAAAACTTAGTCCTTGCTTTTCGGTGAAGTAGGTAAAATTGTAACCATCAAATTTGCATACCCCTGCGCCCAGGGTTCCAAACCATAAATTTCCATCTTCATCTTCCTCAATGGAAGTAACAGCCCTTCCATAAAATCCTTCCCGCTCAGAAAATGTGATAAATCTTTCTCCGTCAAATTTAACCACACCACTTCCCTGTGTACCAAACCAGATATTCCCTTTTTTATCTTCCAGCATTGTTAAAACAATTTTACTCGATAATTTTTCTCTTTCACTATAATAAGAAAATGTTTTTCCTTTAAAAATGTTGATGCCTGCCCCATTTGTACCCAGCCAAATATTTCCATTTTTGTCTTCAAGAATAGACATAATATTATCACCCCTTATACCACTTGCATCTGTAAAATGTAGAAATTGTTTTTGATCATATTTATATAATCCCACACCATCTGTATAACTAAACCATAAATTTTCTTTTTTATCAGCCATTATAAACCTGAGACTACGCCCTGGGAATGCATCAGGATTAAAATAGTTTGTTATAAATTTTCCATCAAATTTAAAAATCCTTCCAGCCTCTGTTCCAAACCATAAATTTTTTTTGGCATCTATACTAATGGGACGAACACGGCTATCACCCAAATGCTCCATATTCAGTATTTCTTCAAAACCACCATTACCAATTTTGTTTACACCACCTCCTTCTGAGCTGCTCCAGATATTTCCATTAATATCTCCAACAAGTTCGCTGATTATATTGCTGGTTAATCCTTCCTTTATACTGTACGTTGTGAAATTAACCCCATCAAACTTATTTATGCCATTAAACCTTGTTCCAATCCAGATGTTCCCATTAATATCTTCAGTTAAAGATGTAATTGTATTTTCCGATAAACCTTCCTTAGCAGTATAATGTATGAAAGATTTTCCATCATATTTATAAATCCCGTCCCAGGTAGTGGTAATCCATAAATTTCCATTCCGGTCTTCAATCATTTTATAATTGGTAGTATCAGTTTTATTTTTCCGGACAGGATAATTGATAAATTTTTTTTCATAAAATTTTCCCAAACCCGATTTTGTTTTATACCATACTGAACCATGGCTATCTTCAAAAAAAGGGTTTAAAATTTCCTGAGGTAAGGTTGCCCAGTTTGCATACTGTGTAAATTTTTTCCCGTCATACCTGATAACAGGAATGTCTGTGCCAAAAATCCATATATTTTCTTTTTTATCTTTATAAATTTTGCTGATTAGGCCAACCTGGAAACCGGTATTCTTTGCAAATTGCGTGACATTCTTTCCGTCAAATACACAAAACCCTTTTTCTGTAGCAACCCAAATATTCCCTGAGCTATCTTCAACAAGAGATGTTACATTATTATTCAGCAGGCCCTCTTTTTCTGTATAATTGGTAATGCTAATCCCATCGTATTTACAAAGGCCATTTCCATCAAGACCAAACCAGAGATACCCTTTCCTGTCAATAAGGATTGAGTGCACAAAGGAATAACTCAACCCCTGGGCAACTTCAAGATATTGAATATTTGAAGTGGCCCCGTCTTTAAACCGAAGCGGTAAAGTTTTTACCGGTTGCGTTTCAATCAGGGTTTTTATTTGCCCGATTATATTAATTGGGGTTCCTGCACTTATTTTTTCATTGCTGTTTTTAACATCGATAGTATCGCCGGAAATAATTTCAAGTTTTTCAGGTACGGGATGAACATTGCTTACAATAAATTCTTTTGGCTGGATGACAATTTTACTGATATTGGGTTTGGCCATTTTTTCAACATCTGCTACTGATGCTTTTAAAGACAGAGGGATACCGGTTTGAACAGTATCGCCATTAGAATTGATTAATGGTTTTATTGAATCGCCTGTGAGTGGATTGATAGTATAACCATTTTTGGTATTTAGTGCAACTGAAACCGGCTCAGCATAAAAAGGCAGGTCTTTTTTAAATGGCTGATCAGTATTTTCTTTACACGCCCCTAAAGAAAGTATCAGAATGAAGTATTTACCATTAAGTCTCATCCCGGGCAATGTAAATTATTATTTTTGCTTTTAATAATAAAATTAAAAATACATGTTTAGATTTTTATAAAATCTAAACATGTAAGTAGATAAAAATAATATTTTAAAACTGAAAATAAATAAATGAACTGCTGCTTTCCTGGCTCCATATCAATAACAATAAAATAACTGCCCAGATAATACCAAAAAACCACCACGATATTTTAGGAATTACATCCAATACTTTTGTATTTCTCATCAACCAGTGAGCCATTACCATTACTGAAACAATTACTGCTACTTTTATAACAGCAAGTGTAGTTAACATGGCTTTTCCATCATGCACAAAGCCAAACATAGATTTTAATAAGTCCCATGCCTGAGTAAACGTGCCTGCTCTAAAAAATACCCAGGTAACATTTATTAAAAAGAAAGTGAATAATGCAATCGCAAAATTTCTTAATGTTTTTGGTTTAAAAGTTTCTGGTATGGCACCAAGTACACCCACTTCTCCGGATGGAGTACTGGCTATTGCTGCTACCTTATCGTGTCGGAAATCTGCAATAGCTTTCTCTACCCATAAATAAAAACCATGTAAACCACCCCATACCACAAATGTCCAGTTGGCACCATGCAACAGGCCACCAAGCAACATTGTTATCATTAGGTTTATGTAGGTTCTTATTGGACCATTTCTGTTTCCACCCAACGGTATGTATAAGTAATCCCGAAGCCATGCAGACAAAGTAATATGCCATCTTCTCCAGAAATCTGAAAAGCCAATGGCAGCATATGGATAAAAAAAGTTTTGTGGTAATACAAAACCTAAACAGGCTGCTACACCAATGGCACAGGTAGAATATCCGGCAAAATCAAAAAATATTTGTCCTGAAAATGCCAACACCCCCATCCATGCATCTAATGCAGGTAAATTACCTTTGGAGCCAAATATATCATTTGCAGTAGCTGACAACATACTATCTGCAAGCACTACTTTCATAAATAAACCAAGCGTTATCAAAAACAATCCTTCCATTATTTGTTTTTGAGTAGCCTTACGTTCTGTTTCAAATTGCGGTACCAGTTGTGGCGGTCGAACAATGGGGCCTGCTACAAGGTGAGGGAAAAAGGTAACAAATAATGAAAAATCCAACATAGATTTTACCGGTTCACTTTTTCT
>JAYUTC010000223.1:0-4261 GCA_043755395.1 Ferruginibacter sp. | reverse complement strand
TTTTTAAATTTTTGTATTTAAAATACCCTCATAAAATCGAATACGTTATACAGTATTAATTAATAAAATACCCACCAGCAAAAAATGGAAACAAATTTTAAAAATTCTAAGAAAAAATTTGAAATGACAATTTTATTTCTTGCTGATAACATTGGTGGCGGAGGTAAGGAAAGACGGATGCTGGAACTGATCAAGTCTTTAAGCAAAATGCCTTCTTATAAGATCATTCTTATCTCTCTAACAGATATGGGGGTTGGCTATGATTATATGTATAATTTCCCTGTAACGATTATAGAAACAGACAGAAAGCACAGGTTTACTACGCAGCCTTTTTTTATTATTAAAAATGCGATAAAAAAATATAAACCAGATGTTGTTCATTCCTGGGGGTCCATGAGCAGTGTATATATTCTCCCTTTACTGCCATTTAGAAAATTTAAATTTGTTAACGGTGTCATTGCGGATGCTCCTAACCAAATAGCATGGTATAGTAAATCTTATATGAGAGGACAGCTTACTTTTCCTTTTTCTGATGTGGTTTTATCCAATTCAATTGCCGGAATTAAATCTTACAGTGCTCCTGTAAATAAAACCTTTTGTATTTATAATGGAATAGATATGAATCGTTTTAAAAATCTAACACCCCCCGATAAGCTAAAAAAAGAACTGGGCATAGAACATTTTTCTTTTGTGGTAGGAATGGTGGGAGCTTTTCATGATCGTAAGGACTATGATACTTTTGTGAAAGCTGCACAAAAAATAATTAAGGAAAATAAAAATATTTGTTTCTTGTTAGTTGGAGAAGGTAAAAACCGGGAACCCATTGAGGCTTTGTTGACCAACGAAGAAAAACAACACATTATTTTTTTGGGTAGGCGTGCTGATGTGGAATCGTTAATACAAGTATTTGATGTGGGGGTATTATGCACAAACAGTGAGCTTCACGGCGAAGGAGTTTCAAACTCAATTATTGAATACATGAGTTTAAACAAGCCGGTAATAGCTACTGAAGGCGGAGGAACCAATGAAGTAATTGTTGATAATTATAATGGTTTCCTGATAGAAAACAAAGGCACAGATACCTTGATTGAAAAACTGCTTTATCTTTATCATCATCCGGACATTGGCATGCAAATGGGCGAAAAAGCCCTGCAGACGATAAAGGACAAATTCCTGCTGGATAGAATGACGGATGAGTTTATTTCAATCTACCAGGGAAGTAAAAAAGCAATACAAGCGGCTGCGGTAAAAGGTAATGAAGTACTAGTTAATAATTTTTAAATAATCAAAAAGAACCCATTATAAAAACATAATTTAGTTCAGGTACTTACTATCTTCCAAAATCTTCTTTGAAAAATTTAACACCCTTATTTGCTTTACTATCTTTAAAAAGATTTTTAAGAGTTGATTATTATTTTTCTTAACCTTAAAAGTATTATTTAGTTTAATGAAAACTTCTACCAGAAATTTTATTGGGAATTTTGTTGCTAAAACATTGATCTCAATGGGCATTGTAAAAAAAGCAATATATAAAGCACAAAATGGAGAATACATTTTATCTATTTGTTTCCATGCCCCGAGTAAACAACTTTTTGAGTCAAGCATTAATTGGCTTACCCAAAATGGGTTTTATTTTATTTCAGTAGATGATATAGAAAAAGCTGCACTTGGCCTCATTCCTTTTCCAAAAGGTGCTGTGGTAATTACCATTGATGATGGCTGGCAAAGTAATCTGGATAACATTGTACCGGTTGCAGAAAAGAATAAAGTGCCGGTTACTATTTTTGTAAGTACGGAAGCAGTGGAAAAAGGAAATGGTTACTGGTGGTCTTATATTACCGAAGCAAGAAAGGTAGGGCTTGCAAAAGACTCTGTTGAATTTTTTAAAGCACTTGATAATGAAGACAGGATCAAGATTATTGAAGAAACGAAAACTAAAATCAACATTACCAGGGAGGCGCTTACGGTTGAGCAAATAAAATCTATTTCCAAAAATAAATATGTTTCAATAGGCAGTCATAGTGTATCCCATCCAATTTTACCACGGTGTTCTAATGCTGAGTCTGCCTATGAAATAAATCAATCAAAAAAGGTTATTGAAGATTGGATAGAAAAAGATATCAAACACTTTGCATATCCTAATGGTGATTTTTCAAATAGAGAAATCAGCATTTTAAAAAAAGCCGGGTATACCTTAGCATTTAGCACAGATCAAACATACATCACAAAAGAAAACATTACACATTTATATAAGTTACCCAGGCTCCTTATGGTAGAAACAGCTTCATTTGAAGAAAACATTTGCAGAATGATTGGGGTTTGGCCTACAAAACATAAAAGAAGGAAAGTTATTTTCCCATAATTCCAACTAATTTATATCGTCTCTTAATCTCCATCTTTTTTATTTACAGCATTCATTTATTATTATTTTAATACTTTTGATAGTTCAAAATCGTTATTACAAGTTGTTTAAAATAAAACAGGTTATCCACTTTTAATTTAAAAGATGAAAAGTTGCCTGATATTTGTTTCAACCTTTTTACATGAAAAGTTATTTTAAAAATGTTTTATTTATTGGCCCCCATCATCAGCAGCGGGGTGGGATTGCTTCTGTTTTAGATGTTTACTCTAAATCAATGCCCCATTTTAATTTCATACCTACTTACAATAAAAAAAATGCTGTTTACAATTTCTTTTATTTTTGTATTGCAGTTTTTAAATTTTTAGGTGTAATGATTGGCAACCGTAATATTGAAATAGTTCACCTGCATACTGCTTCTCATGGCAGCTTTTTAAGGAAGTCAATTTTGGTAATAATTGCCAGGATTTTTGGAAAAAAAACGGTATTGCATATTCATTCCGGCGGCTTTAAAATGTTCTACAATGAAAGTGGCAAAATGCAATTTATGATTCGGTACATATTAAATATTACAGATGAATTGGTGTGCCTGTCAGATGAGTGGAAGGATTATTTTGATTCTATTACAAAAAAACAAAAATCAATTGTAGTTAACAACCCGGTTATATTACCCGTGCATATCAACCCTGTTGAGTATAATAACCCAGTAAAGGTTTTGTTTCTAAACCATATTAAAACAGATAAAGGCTTATTCGATTTAATAGAATTCTTTAAACAAAATAAAACATGGCTTAAAAATTCATTTAAACTAAATATTGCCGGTGCTGGTGAATCGGAAAAATTAGAGAAGTTAATTAATGAATATGAGCTGCATGAAATGGTTGAATACAAAGGATGGGTATCAGGTAAGGAAAAGGATGATATGATTCAACAAAATGATGTTTTTATACTTACCTCCTATTATGAAGGTTTGCCAATGTCAATATTAGAGTCTATGTCTTTTGGCAAACCTATTATTGCTACCAACGTAGGTGGCATTCCCAGGATTGTAAAACCAACCGAAAATGGGTGGCTGGTTAAGCCTGGTAATCTAAACGATTTAGCGATAGTATTTAAAGAAATAAATAGTGACCCTGCCCTTTTAGAGACTTATGGTAAAAAATCTCTACAAATTGTGCAAGATTATTCTCCTGAAAAAGTAAATGATAAATTAAGTGAGCTCTACGCCGGCCTGTTAAAGCAAACAGTAGTATCAAAAAAAATTTCCTACCAAAAGGAAAATCATCGTGAAGCCAAAATTAGTTAGCTAAATAAAAACATAGACTAAATAATTTTTCTATCTGGCAATAAATTAGTTTTTTTGCACATACTTACAGTCACAAAATAGAGGATATCACTTTTGAGTCTGATTAATTTTTAACCCTATAAAATAAACCCAGGTATGCGGATATGGTTTGATATATCTAACTCTCCACATGTAAACATGTTTTACAATCTAATTAAAGAGTTAGAAGCGGATGAACACACAGTAATTATTACCTCCAGGCCATTGGCTAACACAATTGCATTGCTTGACCAGAAAGGTCTGCAACACACCATTATTGGTGAGCACTATGGAAAAGATTTTCTTAAGAAAGTTTTTGGTTACCCCATCAGGGTAATGCAGTTAAGAAATTTTTTAAAAGCTAAAAAAATTGACCTGGCAGTTTCTCAAAGTTCCTTTCACTCCCCGGTGGTTGCTAAATTGCTGGGTATCCCATCTATTTATACAAATGACAATGAGCATGCAATGGGCAACCAGCCTGCTTTTTTTTGTGCATCAAAAATTTTGATACCGGAGAATTTACCAGTGAGCCGTGTTGCCAAAAATGGTATCTCAGCAAAAAAAGTAATTCAGTATCC
>JAYUTC010000222.1:0-10695 GCA_043755395.1 Ferruginibacter sp. | reverse complement strand
CTATAAGATCCATAAAAAAGTACAGGCCCAACTCCTAATTCAGCTATATAACTAAACTTAAACCGATTTAAATCATAATCTCCTTTATTATGCTGCTTACCTCTTTCGCTGCTTTTTTGTTTATTGCGCTGGCTGTATAAATAGCCGGCACTAACCCCTGCACTAACACTTATTCCTTTTTTATGACTACCGGAATTACTTCTAAAATTTAACATCATTGGTACAGTTAAATAATCGGCAGCCAGTTTATTTTTTGAAAATGAAACGGAATCCCTGAAAATAAACGGTGCGTTGGTCTGTATACCCGCTGTGTAAGGAACATATCCCCCTTCTTTATAACTTAACGAATATTTATAACGGTAATTATTTAATTCCAACCCTAAACCATACTTAAGATTAACGAAGTGTTTAACAAGATTAAGTCGTTGCATAAAAAACCAGATATTAACATTTACACTTTTATTGTTACGTAATTTAAAATCATTTTCTCCTAAAGTAGGATAGCCTGGCCTGTTAACCAGGTAAGAACCGGCAGTTGAATAATTTGTTTTATCGGTATAGTTGGCTAACCCAAAATCTACGACCCACCAGTTAGTACTTATATTTGCATTGCGTTTTTTTTCATAATTTTTTCTACCCATACTTATATTTGTATCATTATTTTTTTTGCCATTTTTTACTATCATAATACCCCCAATACGAATAGTATCTTTTTTCTGGTCTTCTTTTGATGCAGGTGTGTTTTTAGTACTGTCTGTTTGAGCCCATGCGGTTGAGCAAAAAATTGCTGCCGCTAAAAATGTAATTAGCTGTTTCATTCTTTTAAGATTTAGTTGTTATTTTATGGCAATGTCAAATCCGGCAACCTTAATTCCGTTATCTGTTTTAATATTGGTGGTACGTTCTACTATTCTTTTTACTTTGCGAAAAAAGCCGCCTAATTTTGACTTCTTTACTTTGTCTTCATTCATATAAAGAATTCTATTATTATTCGCTTCGGAATCGCCTTCATTAAAATTGGTATTTAATGCGTATGAATTAATTACCTCATTAGTTATTATTTTGTTAGCTGCAGCATCTGTAATTTTATTGCCGGAATTTATATTATCAGTTGTCTTACCTGTTGGTGTTACGATTGCCACATCGCTTATGTTACTTTCTTGTTTGTTAATAATTTCATAAACGGGTTTAGGTAAATTATTGCTGGGTTTTTTATTATTTTCGTTTACAACAATAACAGCTTCTTCTTTTTGATCGGGTAAATTTTTTGGTGAGTTTATTTTATATACTTTATCATTTTTCTGTTCTGGCTCTTTTGCTGTATTAACCGTATTTGTTGCAGCTACATTAATTTCATCAGCAGTCTTTTGTTTTTGTGTCTCAACAGCCGGTAAAGTATTTTGCTTGGGTGACACTGATTTTTCCTCAGGAGTTATTACAATATTTTCTTTTTCTGTTTTATTTACTTTTATTATTGAAATAGTTGCCCAGGTTCCGAAACCTAATAAAATTGCGGCTGCTGTAATTCTACGCCATGGCATACCAATAACTTTTGCCTTTTCTTTACGATACAACAATTTTTTGTTGGCAAATACAATTGTTGTATCTGGTTGTAGTTTTGTTTGTTGCAATAATGCCAGCTCTTTATTTGCAGCATTATCCTCGTTTATTACTTTTTCAAAAACTAATCTATCCGCAGTACCTAATTCATTATCTAAATAAAGCAATACACTTTTCTGCAAAGCAGTAATTTCCTCTTTAAGCAAACCATTTTTATTACTAAATACAACAGCATCTGTCTTTATAATTGTTTGTTGCAGTATGTTTAATTCTTCTTTTAAATCTGCATTCTCCTGCACAAACAATTCTACAGCATTCCTTTCAGTAGCAGACAATTCATTATCTACATACAGTAAAAAAAACTCTTCGTAATTATGTCTGTTTATTTGCATGCTATTAAAAATATTAGAGTCCCAAGTTCCCCGTAATTTATCCCGATCCTTATCGGGAGGGGGCGGAGGGGGTTCTAAATAACATTTTCCACTTTTACAATATACTCTCTCAAAAATAATCTTGCCCGGTGCAGGTATACTTTTACCTGACTTTCGTTTAATTCAGTAATTTTCCCAATTTCATCATAACTGTAGCCTTCATAATCTTTCAACATTACCAAACTGCGTTGCAAATCGCTTAATTTGCTTAAGACCTCGTTTAATATACGTTTTGTATTATATTTTGGACCAACAGCCCCCCTGTCATTTTCATTAAATTCTTCTCTTAAACTTATCCTTTTATTTTTTCTTATATGGTCAATCATTTGGTGATACGCCACAGTAAAAAGAAAGCTTTTGCTCCTTTCATTATCCACCGTATCCCTGCTCACCCACATTTTTTCAAAAGCACCCTGCACCACATCTCTTGCATCCTCTTCGTGCCTCAAATTTTTGAGGATAAAGCGGTATACATTGTCGGCATACATGTTTACACATTCATTATATTCTCTCTCCGTCATGTAGGTGTTAGGCGTTGGTTTTTATATAATACGAAGGTCTGCAATAAAAAGTTACAGTAAAAGAAAAAAAGACCTCTCTTTCCCTCCCCAAAAAAGAGTGGGCACCACAGCAAATTTTTGCATTTACTACATCATCCAGATCAACAATATCTCTTATCCCGGCTTTAATAAAGGTAGTTTTTCGTAATAATCTTCTACTTTCTCTTTCCTTTTGGGATTCCAGCCAAAAAGCGAATGAAGTTTAGTAGGGTCTGGATGGGGCTTTTTCCCCTAAATTTGCCCTTAATAAACACACTTATGAACCAAAAATTTGTAGAACGCATTGCAGTAGAACTTACAGAAATTGAGGCTGCCGGCCTATCTAAAAAAGAACGTATCATCACCAGTGAACAGGGTGCCGAAATTATTGTTGGCGGAACAACTGTTTTGAATTTTTGTGCTAATAACTATCTTGGCTTATCCAGCCATCCCAAAGTAGTAGCTGCTGCAAAAAAATATATCGACTTACGTGGGTATGGTATGAGTAGTGTACGTTTCATTTGTGGCACACAGGATATTCATAAAGAATTAGAAAAAAAACTTGCCAATTTTTTAGGCACAGAAGATACCATTTTATATGCCGCCGCCTTTGATGCAAATGGCGGTGTTTTTGAGCCTTTATTTGGAGAAGAAGATGCCATCATCAGCGATGCATTAAACCATGCCAGTATAATTGATGGCGTTCGTTTATGCAAGGCACAGCGTTACCGGTATGAGCATAATAATATGGCTGATTTAGAAGTTAAACTTAAAGAAAGTGCACATTTACGCAGCCGTATTATTGTAACTGATGGCAGTTTTAGCATGGATGGCACAATAGCACAATTAGATAAAATTTGCGACCTGGCCGATAAATACGACGCCATTGTCATGATTGACGAGTGCCATTCCTCCGGCTTTTTAGGAAAGACTGGAAGGGGTACGCATGAATACAGAAATGTAATGGACCGTATTGATATTATTACCGGCACATTAGGCAAAGCTTTGGGTGGTGCAAGTGGTGGTTTTACCAGCGGCAGAAAGGAAATTATTGAAATGTTACGCCAGCGCAGTCGTCCTTATTTATTCAGCAATACAGTTGCTCCAAGTATTGTTGGTGCAAGCATTGCTGTATTGGATATGCTGAGTGAAACAACCGAACTTAGGGATAAATTAGAATACAATACCAAATACTTCCGGAGTAAAATGACAGAAGCCGGTTTTGATATTAAACCCGGCGACCATCCTATTGTACCCATCATGTTATATGAAGCTACTGTTGCACAAAATTTTGCCGCTAAATTATTAGAAGAAGGAATCTATGTAATTGGATTTTTCTTCCCTGTGGTTGCAAAAGGTTTGGCAAGAATAAGGGTACAATTAAGTGCTGCACACAACCAACAGCATTTAGATAAGGCGATTGCTGCATTTACAAAAGTTGGGAAGGAGTTGGGTGTGTTGAAATAGTTGCGAAAACTAATTTAATTTTTCAAAGAGTAAGAAAAGGAATTGAAAAAATATATAGTTGTTGTATACCAGCAAGCTGGATACAAATAAGAAAACTGCAGGCTTTTTAAAAAGCCTGCAGTTTTAAATATTTAATTTTTATGTACTTACCTTATCTCTTTCAACTCAATCGTCCAGCCTAAATTCATTTTGTAAATTAAGGGATTGCCCGATCCATTTTGTATCCAAAGCGTTTTAGTTCCTTTACCATCTGCAGCATTGGTAATTACAAATCCATCCAGCTTAACTTCCTTTCCTTTTAAAATAATGGAAGGCGTAATTTCATTATTATCGAGGTTGTAAAAAGTTTCTTCTTCACCATTATCAAAAGTCATTTTTATTTCATGGTTGGGTAAATCAATAAAATTAGCTCCGGTCATCCAAATGGTGCAGGCATCTTTTAAGACCATTTCGCCACCTTTAAAATAATTTACATATTTTCTAGAATCATTCTTGCCTTTGGCTTGTATTATTACATGGCCTTTTAAGTTAACAGGATCTGTCATTTCATAATTAAAATCCACTCCTTTTGCATAGCTCCCATCATTAATAGTTACAATAAAATCGTATTCCCTGCTACCGGCATTTACATGATAAACCAATTTATCACCACGATTCAGTTCCTCGGTATAGGTACCGCCATTTTCATTTTTTATATAAATACCCATGTTAAGAGGTGGGAGTTTTTTTGCAACTGTTTTGGACTTTGCAGTTTTACTCTTTACCGGTGTTTTTGATACTTTTTGGGCATGCCCGGTATTTAAAATCAATAAAATTGTGATTAATAGAAAGCTGTATTTTTTCATTTTTACTTTTTTACTTTTTTTGTAAATTAACAACCAAAAAATGAAAGATGCAATACCCACTGGAAGGTATATTTGCAGTAATGAAAAAAAAATTGTTCTATGCCTTAATATTATCAATGACTTTTAGTGAGGCTATGGCCCAAACAAATACAAGGAAGCCTGATAAAATAAAAAGTGTTGAAAAAAAAGATCTACCAGTTTTCCCTATCGCTTTCATTGGCAATTGGAAAGGAAAAATCCGATGGCTGGTTAATGGAAAACCTACTCAAACCTTTGCTATGCAGTTACGTATTCAGCCTACTGATTCTGCCAATCAATATACCTGGCAAATTATTTATGGTGATGCTAATAAAGACAACCGGCCTTACATTTTAAAACCCATTGATATTGCCAAGGGTCATTGGATTGTGGATGAAAACGATGGTATAATTTTAGACAGTTATGTGCATGGCAATTCCATTCATGGTGCATTTACCGTACAGGGCAATACCATTGTTGATAATTACAAAGTAGAGAATGGTAAAATGGTGGTGGAGTTTTTCAGTATTAAACTAAGCGATAAAAAACAAAGTGGTAAAGGAACTGAGGAAACTCCTTTTGTAGATAGTTACAAAATAAGCAGTTATCAAACAGGTGTATTAACAAGAGTTAAATGAATATCTTTGTTATTATAAAAGATAATAAAAATTAGCGGACTTGTACGGAGCGTCGCCAATTAAGCTTCATCAAGTTGGAAATGTTGGTTTCAAAAAAAGCAAAATGTCAGAAAATTCTAAAATATTTATTGCTAAAAGCACAGTTAAAGCAGCCGACCTGGAGCACCGCCGTAAAATTAATTTTAATATTGGTAAATACAATGCTAAAGTGCCCGAAGGCAAAGCGCAATTTGCTGATGTGCACCTGGTAAGGGAAAGAGCAAAAAATATTAAATGGCGTGCTATAGAAACACTTGACCAGCAATTGGAAGAATTTGAATTAAATTTTACTAAACGTGGTGGTAAAGTTATCTGGGCCGAAACTGCTCAACAAGCTGTAGAGGAGATTATAAAAATTTGTCAGGAAAAAAATTGCAAAACTTTGGTAAAAAGCAAGAGCATGGTTACCGAAGAAATTCATTTAAATAAAGCTTTAGAAAAAAATGGTATTGAGAGTGTAGAAACAGATTTAGGAGAATATATTCAGCAATTAGATGGAGAAGCCCCTTACCATATTGTAACACCTGCCATGCACAAAAGCAAGGAGGATGTTGCAAAACTGTTTCATGAAAAATTAGGTACTCCAATAGACTTTACTCCCGAGCAGCTTACTTTAAAAGCCAGGGAAATTTTACGGGAAAAATATGTTCAGGCAGAAGTGGGAGTAACCGGTGCTAATTTTATCATCAGTGATATTGGTGCCATTGCCGTTACAGAAAATGAAGGCAATGCAAGGTTGAGTTGTTCTTTTCCTAAAACACATATTGTAGTTGTGGGTATTGAAAAAATGATTCCATCTGTTACTGATTTAGGGTTATTTTGGCCATTACTTTCTACTTTTGGCACAGGGCAAAAAATTACCGTGTATAATACTATTGTCACAGGCCCAAAGCAGGAAAATGAGACAGATGGGCCCGATGAAATGTATGTTATATTACTGGATAATGGCCGTACCAATATTTTAAAAAACCCTAAACAAAGAGAAAGTTTGTATTGTATAAGATGTGGTGCCTGTTTAAATGCCTGCCCTATTTATAAAAATATTGGTGGCCATGCTTATGGTGCCACTTACAGCGGACCAATTGGAAGTGTAATTACACCACATTTACAGGGTATGGAAGATTTTAAGCACCTCAGTTATGCCTCCTCGTTGTGTGGTAACTGTACCGAAGTTTGTGCTGTAAAAATAAATTTACATGAACTGCTATTAGAAAACAGAAAAGAAAGTGTAGAGGAAGGGTTGGTTTCTTTCAGTGAAAAAATGGCCTGGAAAATATGGAAGATTGCATCCTTAAAAAGAGGCCTGATGAATATGGGTAATGGCAATTTAAAAAACAAAGTAGTGAATGGTTTGTTTAAAGGCTGGGCAGCAAACAGAAGCGATTTAGTTTTTAGTACAAAAACATTTAATGAAATGTGGAAAGAACGAAATAAGAATTAGCAATAAAAAAAAGAGAATTAATATTTAGTTCCATCTGATGGGACTTTTTTATTTTGTTATATTAAAATGATATTAATTTATTCACATACCTCATCACCAAGACTACAGTATACCTGTTCTTTTATTTTTAAAGAATTAATGGGGCTCGATTGCACAATTACAATAGATTCGGAGGAATTTAATAATTATGAAGGAGTAAAAGTAAATTACAGTAACGGTGAAATTCAACATTCAACATTCAACATTCAAAATTACAGTTTACTTTTTGAAGATAAAATAAATGAACAACAAATTGAATGCTTTGAGAATAATGGCTATAAAGCATTTTTTAAAACCAGCAATAGTGATTTTCCCTTTGATATTTTTGCAGCCACTTTTTATTTACTCAGCCGTTATGAAGAGTATTTACCGCATACCAAAGATATGTATGGCAGATATGCTCATGAAAATTCATTGGCATTTAAGGAAGGCTTTTTAAATATCCCTCTTATAAACATTTGGGCTACCGATTTTATTGCCGCCATTAAGAAAAAATTTCTTCCGGAAGCATACCAGTACAAAGCTCAATATTCCATTTTCAGGTTTAAACCCACTTACGATATTGATATTGCTTACAGTTTCAAACACAAAGGTTTACTGAGAAATATCGGAGGGTTTTTAAAATCGCCTTCTGTTGAAAGATTAAAGGTTTTAACCGGTTTACAAAAAGATCCTTTTGATGTATATAAATGGTTACATACGTTGCATCAGCAAAATAAATTGCGTCCGTTTTATTTTTTTTTAACAGCTCAAAAAAACGGGCTATACGATAAACATATTTTGCCTGATTCCGATATAATGTGGAAACTGGTAAAGCAACATGCAAAAAATTATACAGTGGGTATTCATCCGAGTTGGCAAAGTGGTGACACGCCTTCTTTATTAAAAAAAGAAAAGAATTATTTAGCCCAAATGGCTGAAAAAGAAATTACCATCTCCCGCCAACATTATATCCGCTTTAATTTACCCGAAGGCTATCAACAATTACTTGAAGCTGGTTTAACAGATGATTATAGTTTGGGATATGGCAGCATTAATGGTTTCAGGGCTTCGGTGGCTTCATCATTTTTTTGGTACGATTTGCCAAATGAGCAACAAACCGACTTACGTATTCATCCGTTTTGTTTTATGGATGCCAATTCGTTTTATGAGCAACATTTTTCAGCAGAGGAGGCTTACGAAGAATTAATGCAATACTTAAAAGTTTGTAAAGAAGTAAACGGCACTTTAATTACCATCTGGCACAATAATTTTTTAGGAACAGCGAAAGAGTTTAAAGGATGGAGAGAAATGTATGAGAAGTTTATTAAAGTATTAAGTGGCGCACCTGTATCTTAATTTGGAAAAAGAAGCAGGTTATTTTAATTTTTGTTTGCTTTGAATTCTGCCTGTATATTTTTATCCTTCCTTACTTTATCCCAATATTTTTTTGCTACCATCAACATACCAAAACTTTCCCCTTCCTGTTTATCAAAATGCTTATGATGCATTTTATGTGCCCACCTGATGGTTCGTACATAAGAATTGTTGCTACGGGTAAACCATTTAAACCGCTGGTGAATGATCACCTCATGTACAATAAAATAAGCCAAGCCATACATAGCAATACCAAAACCAATGGCTGCCACCCAATATTTCTGATTTTGAAGGCCAAGCATTATACATAACCAACTAGGTATGGCAAATATTAAAAAGAAGGCGTCGTTTTTTTCTAATTTATTCCCTGTTGGTTTATGATGATCTTCATGTAAATACCACAAAAAACCATGCATAATAAAACGATGGGTAAGCCAGGTTATACCTTCCATAATCAGGAAAGTAAGTAAAACAATTATTACAAAAATAAAACCGACCATCAGTTATTTAAAAACGTTCTTAAGAGTAAAAAAAACATCCCCTGTATCATTAACAAATGTACTGCGAATTTGTTTTTCTTATTGAAATTAAAAAAATGAAAGGCAGTAAGCATCCCCATTGCAATAAGAAACCAGCACAGATAATTGTAAACAGGAATCTCTCCAACCCATTTCCAATAGCCAAGACTTACTGCAACAGGTTCCATAAGCCAATCAAATAAAACGGCTAGAGTAGCCCCATCAACAATTACCGACAATGCTTTTAATGTCATTTTTGGGGTGGCAGTTTCAGATGCAACCCTGTTAATAGCTTTTACCAGCAATGTATTAATACTTATTCCACAACAATAAATTATAATAAACCAGTTAATACCTATTATCAATGGAACTTTTTTAATTTTAAAGCCTAACACATTCCCATAAGTATAGTCACCAAATAATAACTTAGTATTAACTCCAATTATTTCCACAACAATTCCTGCTGCTGCTGTACATAACAAAAAAAACCAGAAATGATAATTTTTATCGCTTTGTGTCCATAATAATAATCCAAGCATTAATAAAAGATTATAGGAAGTTAATTGAAGGAAGAATTGATTTTTAAAAAATATAATCCCTATAAAACCAATTGCATGAAATAGAACAGCAATGAAAGTAGCAATTTGATATTTCGAAAATTTATTTTGCACGTTTTTTACTTTTAATGAGCTCACTTACAATTTTTGCACTTTTTAAACATAATGGTATTCCTCCTCCGGGATGAACACTACCTCCGCTGAAATATAAATTTTTAATTGCCCCGGTAAAATTGGGGTACCTTAAAAAGGCTGCCAGTTTTGAATTAGAACTGGTTCCATACAAGGAGCCCTGATACGAAGCTGTTTTTTCTTCAACAGCTACCGGATCCAGAATTTCTTCTGTTTCAATTAAAGGTTCTAAATCGATTTGTAAAACCCGATTAATTTTTTCAATAATATTTATCCGTGCTTCATTTTTAATTTGTTCCCAATTCTGCCCCACATTTGCAGGGGCATTGATCATTACAAACCAGTTTTCATATCCCGATGGTGCGTGCCCCTGTTCCATTTTAGCAGTAATATTAATATAAACAGTTGGGTCTTTGTATAATAATTTTTTTCGAAAAATAAAATCAAATTCATTTGAATAATTATTACTAAATATAATATTATGCAGTTGCAAATTATTAAATGCCTGTTTTATTCCCCAATAAAAAACTAATGCACTACTGCTTCTCTCCTGCTTTAAAATTTGTTTTGCTTTTGTCTCATCATTCAATAAATGTTTAAAAGTAAGGTAAACATCCATATTACTTATCACTATATCCGATTCAATATTTTCATTATCCGCTACAATGCCTCTTACTTTTCCTTCGTTATGAATAATTTTTTGAACAGTAGTATTAAAATTAAACTGCACGCCTTTTTTTATTGCCAGTTTGTACAATGCATTGGTTATGTTAACCATTCCTCCCTTAGGATAAAAAACGCCCTCATTATATTCCAGGTGTGGAATTAAACTTAACATACCCGGTGCTTTGTAAGGATTACTGCCATTGTAAGTAGCATAACGGTTGAATAACTGAATGGCTTCTTTAGATTTAAATTTTGTCTTATTGTACTGCTGTAATGATTTAAAAAGGTAACTGTATTTAATTGTGCCTAAAGCCTTTAGTACACGTTTGTTAAACCAGGTTTTTCTTTGGTGTAAAGAATAATTTAAAAAAATACTTCCAATATTGTTGTATACTTTTTTGGATTGTTTTAAATATTTTATAATGGCTTCAGTTGATTCGCCTAATTTT
>JAYUTC010000221.1:0-10734 GCA_043755395.1 Ferruginibacter sp. | reverse complement strand
AGGCACATCCGGTGGTAGTGGTTTTGGTACCTGGGGGAATGGTAAAAATCCGGTTGCACAACTATACCGTGCTAAAGATAACCGTAATAACAATATTAATCTTTTTGGCAACCTTTATGCGGAAGTGGATATTGCAAAACATTTTATGGTTAGAAGCAGTTTTGGAGGTTCTCTTAATACTAACAATTCTTCTGCTTATCCTTTTATTGAGTATGAGCATACAGAGAATAATGCCAATACTACTTATTCTGAAAATTTTATCAGAAATAATCAATGGATCTGGACTAACCAGGTATCATACAAAAATGAATTTGGTAAACATCGTATAGCTGCTTTAGCTGGTACCGAAGCTCAAAAAGGTGGTGGCCGCCAGGTAATAGGTAACTCATCATCTTTTTATAGTTACAACTATTTGCCGTTTATTAATTTAGGTAATGGTTCGGTACAAAACTTAGGGGGTAGTCAAACCTATACACCAGGTACTACTGTTTCTTATTTTGCAAAAGCAGATTATGCATATAATGGTAAATACTTATTGTCTGCTACTATTAGAAGAGACGGATCTTCTAAATTTTTAGACCCTAATAAGTGGGGAAATTTTCCAGCCTTTTCATTGGGATGGATAGCTTCTGACGAAAGTTTTATGGAAGGTATTTCATGGCTTAGTTTTTTAAAATTAAGAGGCAGCTGGGGTAAATTGGGTAATGAAGCAGCAGTTAGTGCTTCTAATGCATTTACTACTTTTGCCAGTAACCGTGGAAGTTCATGGTATGATTTAAGCGGTTCGCAAAATTCGCCCCAGGAAGGTTTCTTTTTATCATTTGTGGGCAATCCCCTTGGTAAATGGGAGACCAGTGTAACATCAAACATTGGTTTTGACGCAACTATATTTAAAAACACTGAAATAGTATTTGACTGGTATCAGAAAAAAACAGAAGATTTGTTATACAATCCTGCCGGACAGGCAATAGGAGGCGCTGTGGTTGCTAATAACCCGGCATTTCGTAATGTTGGCAGTATGAAAAACAACGGTATTGATCTTTTGATAAACAATAAAACAAAAATCACTAAAAGCATTCAACTAAATACTACACTTACATTTACTACCTATAAAAATTCTATCACATCTATTAATGGTGATCAGGCATTTTTTGATTTTAACAGTACGTTAAATGAAGCAAATCGTATTGGTAGTAATGCTACAAGAAATTTTGTTGGTAGTTCTTTAAACACCTACTATGGTTATAAGGTTATTGGTTTGTTTCAAACTGCAGCAGAAGCAGCCGGTTGGAATCAGGCTGGTGCTGGGCCAGGAAGATTTAAGTATGCAGATATGAATGGTGACAAGAAAATTGATGCTGATGACCGTACCATAATTGGTAATCCTAATCCTGATTTTACTTATGGATTAAATTTAGGTGCAGAGTATAAGAACTTTGATATTTCTGCATTTTTCTATGGTGTTTCCGGTAAAGATGCTTTTAGTTTTACCAGATGGTATACTGATTTTTCAAGTGGTTTCCCTGGTGGCAGAAGCAAAAGGTCTTTGTATGAAAGCTGGTTACCAGATGGTAGCAGGCCAAATGCAACTACTCCAATTCAGGAATCTACCATTGCAGCATCAGGTTTTAGTACTTCAGGTGTTGTAAACTCTTATTATGTAGAAAATGCTTCTTACTTCCGTTTGCGTAATTTGCAAATTGGGTACACTTTGCCAGCATCACTATTAAATAAAGCTAAAATTTCTAAGGCTCGTATTTATATACAAGGTGCTAATCTGTTTACTATAACTAAATACTCAGGCATAAACCCTGATATTCAAAGTTATGATGATCGTTCTGCCAGCATAGATATTGGATCTTATCCAACTGTAAGGCAATTTTTAATTGGTGCTAATATCACTTTTTAAATTTTAATAATCACTTTTAACGTTAAAAAAATTAATTATGAGTAATAAAATATCAAAAGTAATACTGGGCTCAATGCTTGTCTTAGCCTTGTATGCCTGTAAAAGAACTTTTCTTGATGTAAATCCCAATGGGGTTTTAGATGAAGCCACGCTTTCATCAGAAAAAGGTGTAAATAAACTATTATTATCTGCCTATGCCATGTTAGATGGACATGATGGTGGTTTGAATTTGGGAGGAGAATGGGGTTCAGGCGGATCTAATTTTCTTTTCGGTGGTATTGGTGGTGGTGAGGCCAATAAAGGAAGTGATCCGGGTGATCAGGGTCCAAATATGACTCCTGTTCAACGTCATGATATTACTTCTACAAACGGTGCAATTAATGATAGATGGAAAGCTATTTATGAAGGAGTAAAACGTAGTAATACTGTTTTACAAGTATTGGCAAAAGTTCCTGGTATTAGCGACGCTTCACGTAAAAATATATCGGGGCAAGCCCGTTTTTTAAGGGCATGGTATCATTTTCAGGCAAAAACAACTTTTGGAAATGCATGTTTTCTGGATGAAAAAATTGATCTTGATTTAGCAAGTGGAGTTATTGCAGGTGTAACAAATCAAACTGACATTTTCCCAAAAATTGTTGAGGATGCAAAATATGCTTATGATAATCTTTCAGCATCTCAAGATGCAATAGGCCGTGTAAATAAATATGCTGCTGGGGCTTTTTATGGTAAAGTGTTATTATATACTAAAGACTTTGCAACTGCTAAAACCGTTTTAACAGATGTAGTAAATAATGGTAAAAATTCTTCAGGGGTAACTTACGATCTATATGCCAAATACGAGGATAATTTTAATATTATTTTTGAGAATGGTAAAGAATCTGTATTTGCTTTCCAGGCATCATCCAACGATAATGCAGGAGGAAGAAATGGCAACTGGGGTGATTTATTAAATCTTCCTGCAACTGGTCCTGGTGGTGCTGGTTTCTATTGCCCAACTTACTTCTTTACCAATCGTTTTAAGACAGATGCAAATGGAATTCCAGTTGCTGCTCCACAAAATACATCAGTACTTGATCCAGCTGGTCAGGCAGGTCTTACTCAATATAATGGAAATATTGATACACGTTTAGATTGGACCGTTGGCCGCAACCAGGTTCCATACCTTGATTGGGGTACTTATCTTACAAGCTGGCAAAGAGATGGATCAGCAGGTCCTTTTGGTGCAAAGAAAACTTGCATCCGTCAATCTCAGGTTGGTACATATCATGATGCTTCTCTTTGGTTCTCTGCAGGCGGTGTTTCATTAAATGTAAACCTGATTCGTTTTGCAGATGTAATACTTATGTTAGCAGAAGCAGAAATTGAAGCCGGATCTATTGCTACAGCATTTACGCTAATTAACCGAGTTCGCAACAGAGCAAAAAATACAACAATAGTTCCCGTTCCAGCAGGATATGGCACTCCAAAAACAGAGCCATATACTGTGGCATTTGCTAACCAAACTGAGGCCCGTACAGCAGTACGCTTAGAGCGTCAACTGGAATTAGGTTTGGAAGGTAGTCGTTTCTTTGATCTGGTTAGATGGGGGATTTCTTCTGCAGAAATAAATGCTTATTATGCATATGAAGCTCCATTATCTTATCAGGTAATTCTTAAAAACCCGGTACCAACCTATTCATCTCCGGCTAAGGATTATTATCCGGTACCGCAGCAACAAATTGATTTAGGTAAAGGGTTCATTAAACCTTAGATTAATAAATATTTTCAATTAAAAAAAGGCAGGACCGTTATGGCCTGCCTTTTTTTAATTGAACTATTAAAAGAATATTTTACTATTGCTTAATCATCTATCCTATTAGTTGTAATATAATTAGCTTTTTAAAAAACTACTTTTGTTAAGTAAACAGGCTTATCAAATAATAAAACTGTATTTCCGGTGATAAATAATTCTAAAATAAATAACATTTTCATATTTAGTCTCTCTGTCATTCTGCTAATTAGTTGTAACAGTAAAAAGAGTGGGTTTGTAAAATTAAGTCCTGATAAAACCAATATTACTTTTGTTAATACTATAACAGAAAGTGATTCTGTAAATATTTTTGATTTTGCAAATATTTACAATGGCGGTGGTGTAGGCGTAGGAGATTTTAATAATGATGGATTGCAGGATTTATATTTTACCGGTAACATGGTTTCAAATAAACTTTATCTTAATAAAGGAAAATTAAAATTTGAAGACATAACAGCTGCTTCCAAAACTGATGGTGGCGGAATATGGAGCAGGGGTGTGGCCGTTGTAGATATTAATAATGATGGTAAATTGGACATGTATGTTTGTGCCACTGCAAAAAAAAATGCTTTAGAACGTATAAATATTTTGTATGTAAACCAGGGCCTTGATAAAAATAATATACCTGTGTTTAAAGATATGGCAAAAGAATATGGTTTGGCAGATACTACACAAAGCACCATGGCCTATTTTTTTGATTATGATAATGATGGTGATCTTGATTTGTATATTGGCGTAAACCACATTATCAAAGATGAATATGCCAATACATTCCGGCCACGGAATTTAAATGGAGAACATCCCAGTACAGGTAAATTGTACCGCAATGATTGGAGCGATACTTTACAACATCCGGTTTATACTGACGTTTCAAGAAAGGCTGGCATTTTGATTGAAGGCTATACCCATGCTGCAGATATTTTTGATGCCAATAACGATGGCTGGCAGGATATTCTGGTACTGAATGATTATATCTCCAGTAATGTTTTATATATCAATAATCATGATGGCACATTTACAGATCATGTAAAAGAATATTTTAAACATACAGCAGCCAATTCAATGGGGAGTGATGCAGTGGATATTAATAATGATGGCCTGGCTGATGTAATAGAAGTGGATATGGCACCGCAGGATAATCTGCGTAAAAAAATGTTTCAGGCACCTGTAAGCTATCAAACCTATCAAAATTCTGATCAATTTGGTTATCAATATCAATACACCAGAAATATGCTGCAGTTAAACCTGGGGCATACCTTGGGCCAGCAGGATTCTATTGCACACCCGGTTTTTGGGGATGCAGGATATTTGGCAGGTATTGCGGAAACAGATTGGAGCTGGTCGCCACTGGTAGCAGATTTTGATAATGACGGCAACAAGGATATTATGTTTACTAATGGATTTCCAAAAGATATTACCGACAGGGATTTTATGACTTATAGAAACCAGGCGTATTCATTAACCTCCGAAAAAGATATGCTGGAAGAAATTCCGGAAGTAAAAATTCACAATTACATTTATAAAAATAATGGGGGGCTTCAATTTGTTGATAAAACAACCGACTGGGGATTTGATGAACCTTCTTTTTCAAACGGAGCAGTTTATGCTGATTTGGATAATGATGGAGATCTGGATATTGTAATTAATAATATTAGTGATCCGGCAACCCTTTATGAAAACCAAATAAAAAATAACAGGGACGATAAGCCGCATTTTATTTCTGTAAAATTTAATGGTACCGATAAAAACAGAGATGGTATTGGGGCAATTATAAAAGTATTTCAAAAAGGAATAACACAAACTTTTAATAATAATCCTTTCAGGGGTTATATATCTTCCCAGCCCAATAGTATAAATATAGGATTAGGCAATAACGCAGATATAGATTCAATAGTTGTGGTTTGGCCCGGACAATTAAAACAAACACTTACAAAAATTACTCCCGATAAAACGATAACTATTGATATTAAAAATGCTAATAATCTTGCAGGCTTGTTGCCATTAATAGCAACTGATAACTGGTTTACAAATATTACAGATCTGAGTGGAATAAATTATGTGCATCAGCAAAGGGATTTTGTAGATTTTAATATTCAGAAATTATTACTGCATAAGTTATCAGAATATACACCCGGTATTGCTGCTGGAGATATCAACGGGGATGGACTGGATGATTTTATAACAGGTGGTGTTTCGGGTTATAGCCCTATGATATTTAACCAAAATACCCAAAACCGTTTTATAACTACTCCAATGCTTTCATCTGAATCTGCTGTTCAAAAAAAATCGGAAGATAGGGGTTTACTTCTTTTTGACGTTGATAATGATAATGACCTGGACTTGTATATTACTGCAGGGGGATACCAGTATGAAAGCGGCTCTGCATCTTATACCGATGTACTTTATATCAATAACGGAAAAGGACAATTTACTGCCGATACAAATGCTTTGCCATTTAATACCACCAGTAAGTTTTGTGTAAGAGCCAGTGATTATGATAAAGACGGCGACCTGGATCTTTTTATTGCAGGCAGGGTTGATCCACATGCATATCCAAAACCAGTAAGCAGTTTTATTTACAGAAACGATACAAAAAACGGCATTTTACATTTTACTGATGTTACTAAAGAAATTGCACCTGCATTAATTAATATTGGGCTCACTTGCGATGGTGTTTTTTCGGATTATGATAATGACGGATGGATTGATCTTGTAATTACCGGCGAATGGATGCCCATCACTTTTTTGCATAATGAAAATGGGAAATTTATAAATGCAGGTGTCAACTCCGGGATCAATAATTATACCGGATGGTGGAATAGCCTGGCTCCCGGAGATTTTGATAATGATGGTGATATTGATTACATAGCAGGTAATCTTGGGCTAAACTCGTTTTTCAGAGCTTCGGAGAAAAAACCGGTTAACATTTATGCAAAGGATTTTGATGGCAATAATAGTTTTGATGCGATTCCTTCACTTTACCTGCTGGATAATTTACAAAAAGGTGCTGGTTGGAATGAATTTCCTGCCTATGGAAGGGATGATATGATAAAACAACTGTTAGGCACAAGGAGAGATTTTCAAAATTACAAATCTTATGCAATGGCAACAATGGATAAAGTACTGCCGGAAGATAGAAGAAAGGATGCCATAAAGCTTTCAGCAAATTATATGTCTTCTGCCTATATACAAAATGATGGGAGCGGACATTTTACTATCAAACCATTACCATTAATGGCTCAACTTTCTATGTTAAATGGAATGATTACAGATGATTTTGATGGAGATGGTAATTTGGATATTGCTTTTAATACTAACGATTATGGTACCGATCCTACTGTGGGACGTTATGATGCTTTGAACGGATTGGTATTAAAAGGTGATGGGAAAGGTGAATTTACTCCATTAAGTATTTTACAGAGTGGCTTTTTTATTAACGGTAACGGTAAAGGGCTGGCTAAATTAAAATCTGCTAAAAGTAACTATCTGATAGTCTCCACGCAAAATAAAGGACCGGTACAGGTATTTAAAAATAAGCATCTGATAAAAATAATTACGGCAGCTGCTGACGATGCATTTGCTGTAATTACATATAATAGTGGGAAAAAACAAAAGGTTGAATGTTATTATGGAGTTTCCTTTCTTTCGCAAAGCAGCAGATTTTTTTCAATATCCGGAAATGTAAAATCATGCAGTATTACTGATATGCAAGGAAGAACAAGAAACGTTATGATAAATTAATGGGAATCGGTTTCAATAGATTATTTGGGGAATATTTATTTATAAATTCAAAAAAGTATCATCAATATGAAAAATATTTGTTTATTATTATTAACCCTTCTTACTTTTTCTTGTAAACAAAAGAATAAAATTGTTATTAATAATGCTGAGGTTTTACATCAAAATCAGGACGAATTAACGCAGGTAATTATTTATGATGTATTTACTCCGCCCGTTGCCAGCAGGATATATGCCTATACTTCACTTGCTTCTTATGAGGCTATCCGTTTTATTTCGTCGGGCAATCCTTCATTGGTTGAAAAAATGAATGGATTTGGAAAAATGCCCGTGCCTGATCCAAATAAAGAATATGATTATACACTTGCTGCAACTCAGGCTTTTTTTACTGTAGCTCATAAAGTTACTTTTTCAATAGACACACTAAAAATTTATGAAGCTAAGTTGTTTGATAAATTTAAAGATGTGTTAGATGATGCTGTTTATAGCAGGTCTGTTGCATTGGGAGATACTATTGGAAAAGCTATTCTTGTAAGAGCTGTAAAAGACAATTATCTTCAATCAAGAGGGAAGAAAAAATACCTCGGCAGTAATGATCCCGGCAAGTGGAGACCTACCCCACCGGATTATTTAGATGGGGTAGAATGGTGTTGGAATGAAATGCATCCTTTGTTAATGGATTCTGCAGCACAATTTTTCCCGGGTTCACCACCACCTTATAGCACAGATACCAATAGTGTTTTTAGTAAATCACTAAAAGAAGTGTATAATGTAAATAAGAATTTATCTGATGAGCAAAAATTCATTGCTAAATTTTGGGATGATAATCCATTTGTAATTGAGCATTCGGGCCATTTGAGTTTTGGGAATAAAAAAATTACTCCCGGTGGCCATTGGATGGGAATTGCTGCAATTGCTGCAAAAGAAACAAAAGCGGATGAAGTAAAAATTGCTAAAACCTATGCCCTTACTGCTGTTGCGTTATTTGAAGCATTTATTGCCTGTTGGGATGTAAAATATAAGTGGAGTTATATCAGGCCGGTAACAGTTATTATTGAAGACTTTGATAAACTGTGGACACCTTTTCTTCAAACGCCTCCTTTCCCGGAATATACAAGTGGGCATAGTACCATTACTGCTTCTGCTGCAACTGTACTAACCCGATTATATGGAGATAAATTTGCTTACCAGGATACCAGCGATTTAAGATATATTGGATTACAACGTCATTTCAATTCTTTTTATGAAGCCTCTGATGAGTGTTCAGTTAGCAGGTTGTATGGTGGTATTCATTACAGGTTTAGTGTAGATACAGGTGCAGTTTGTGGTAGAAGAGTAGGTGCATTTATAATTAAGAAACTGGGGATATAAACTTTCATTTATTAAAATATCAATAAAATTTTTTAAAGCAGCAAATAACCATTGAATACAACTATTATGAAAAAAATAATCTTCCTTTTTTTTATTCTTTGTCATTTTAATATGCTGAATGCTCAAACAGATCAGCAAAAAATTGAAGCCTTGCTAACAAAAATGACCTTAGAAGAAAAGGTAGGGCAGATGACACAGGTTACATTGGCTGTTGTTGCAAAAGGAGCCTGGGCAAACCAGGATGGAGAGTTGGATATCGCGTTATTGAAAAAAGCGGTGGTTGATTATAAAGTAGGTTCCATGCTTAATACTACTGCACATGCATTAAGTGTTGAAACATGGAGAAAACTAATTACACAAATTCAGGATGAAACAAAAAATACCAGGTTAAAGATTCCTGTTATTTATGGTTTAGATGCAATTCATGGACAAACTTATACTTTAGGATCAACGCTTTTTCCTCAAAACCTTGCTATGGGGGCTACCCGAAATCCGGAACTTGCCATGGCAATGGCTAAAGTAACTGGTAAAGAATTAAGAGCATCCGGTGTAAGGTGGAATTTTGCTCCTGTATTGGATGTTGGGCGTCAGCCTATATGGTCAAGATTTCCTGAAACATATGGAGAAGATGTATACATTGGCAAAACAATGGGGGCAGCAGTTATTAAGGCATATGAAGAAGACGGCTTGCGTAATCCAACGGCAGTGGCCAGTTGTATGAAGCACTACATAGGTTACTCTGCATCAAGAACCGGTAAGGACAGAACACCCATTTACTTACCTGAGATTGAATTAAGAGAATATTATTTACCGCAATTCAGAGAAGCCGTAAAAGCTGGCGCTTCAACTATCATGATTAATTCAAGTGAAATAAATGGACAGCCGGTACATGCCAATAAATATTTGTTGACGGAAATGTTGAGAAAAGAGTTGGGCTTTGAAGGAGTGATTGTAACGGATTGGGAAGATATAAAAAGATTGTATACTTGGCACCATGTTGCTGCATCACCAAGGGAAGCTGTTGCCATGGGCATTAATGCAGGTATAGATATGAGTATGGTACCAGCTGATTTTTCATTTTACGATTTATTAATTGAAGCAGTTAAAAATGGTGAAGTAAAAATGAGCCGTATTGATGATGCGGTGAAAAGAATTTTATTATTAAAAATGAAAACTGGGTTGTTTGATAACCCTTATCCAGAACCGGCAGCTGTTGAAAATTTTGGCAGAGTTGAATATCAAACACTGGCATTAAATGCAGCGCATGAAGCTATGACATTGCTTAAAAATGACAACAATTTTTTACCATTAGCAAAGAATAAAAAAATATTGGTAGCAGGGCCCTCAGCACAAAGTATAAGTGCATTAAATGGCTGCTGGAGTTATACCTGGCAGGGCAAAGAAGAACAATGGTATCCTGCCGATAGTAAAACCATTTACCAGGCAATTGCAGATAAAGTTGGTGCAGGTAATGTGATAACTACTTCGGGTAAAGGGTTTGATAATCCAATGAATTATGATGTAACTGCCTTAACTAATGCTGCTGCAAACGCAGATGTAATTGTGTTGTGTATTGGCGAAAATGCATATGCTGAGAGTCCCGGTAATACAACAGAATTAGCATTGGATAATAACCAGGTGGCTTTGGCTAATGCTGCATACCTAAGTGGTAAACCGGTTATATTAGTTTTAACCCAGGGGCGTCCAAGATTTATTTCAACTATTGAGCCGGCGGCAAAAGGGATTTTAATGGCCTACTGGAGCGGTAAAAAAACAGCAGAAGCTGTGGCTGATGTATTGTTTGGAGATTATAATCCAGATGGTATATTACCCTTTAGCTATCCACGCAGTATGGGGGAAATTGTTTTATATGATCGTAAACCAACAGAGGATGTAAGAGAAGTTTTTAATGATGATATTCACA
>JAYUTC010000220.1:0-29783 GCA_043755395.1 Ferruginibacter sp. | reverse complement strand
GATAACGAAGAAGGCGAGGAATTTATTTATTTGAAGGAAGAGTCAGAGAAAATGTCAAAATCTAAATTCAATGTAGATAATCCTGATGATATAGTTACAAAATACGGCGCCGATACCTTCCGCATGTATGAAATGTTTCTCGGCCCGGTAGAAGCCAGCAAACCCTGGGATACCAAGGGTATTGAAGGTGTGCATCGTTTTTTAAGAAAACTGTGGCGTTTGTTTAATGATGATTTGAAAGGAAAGATATGGAATGATGATAAAGCAACTGACGCCGAATTAAAAGTGTTGCACCGTACCATTAAAAAAATTGAAGAAGATACCGAGAAGTTTTCTTTTAATACTGCGGTTAGTGCCTTCATGATCTGTGTGAATGATTTGTTTGATGTAAAGTGTCATAAAAAAGAAGTGCTGGAAAAAGTATTGATATTACTCGTTCCTTATGCACCGCATATTGCAGAAGAATTGTGGAACCAGTTGGGTAATGAAGGAACGATATTAGATGCTCAATATCCAACTTTCAATCCTGCATTGCTTGTAGAAAGTAGTAAGGAATACCCGGTTTCTATTAATGGAAAAGTAAGAACAAACATAAATCTCTCTTTAGATTTACAACAAGCCGATGTAGAAAAAATTATAGCTGAAAATGAGATTGTACAAAAATGGTTAGATGGCAAAGCGCCAAAGAAGATCATCTATGTAAAAAATAAGATGATCAATGTAGTGTTATAATCTCGGCAATATTCATTTTGCTCTCCGCCCTTATTCACTCTTTTGTAAGAGGTGTTAAGGCAAAATAAAATATACCTACCTTCAATATATGAAAAGCGTACTTGAAAATGTCTTACAAAAAAACCAACCCAACTTTCGATGTGTTGTTAATTTTAATGCTACTACAGAAAAAATTGATCATATAAATTTATCTAAAACCAACACAGAGCTAACTGAAGAAATTTATAGTAATACCAAAAGTTTTTCAGATTATATTGATACTAAAAGAAAAAATTGTAAAGAAAAATTTTTAATGGGTGGTTATGCAGAAGTAAGAGAAATGTATAAACGCAGTTTACTTTTTGATATAGAAAAAAAATATGGTATTGAAAAAGGGGTATCAGAAGAACCCAGGAGATTGCATATAGGCATTGATATTTGGGGGGATGTAAAAACTCCTGTATTTGTCCCTGTTGGAGGTACCGTTCACAGTTTTGCTTTCAATAATAATTTTGGGGATTACGGGGCAACAATCATTTTACAACATCAATTAGATACCATTGTTTTTTATACGCTATATGGCCATTTAAGTTTTGCAGATATTTCACATTTACAGGAAGGAAAGTATGTTGGAAGGGGAGAATTGCTTGCACATTTTGGAGAGCCAAAGGAAAATGGCAACTGGCCTCCGCATTTGCATTTTCAAATTATTAGTGATATACGTTTGCATAAAGGCGATTATCCAGGCGTATGTTCCGAAAAGGAAAGGGAAAAATATTTGCAAAATTGCCCCAATCCTGATTTGATATTGAATTTGATGAAATATGTTGATTAATCAGCAATTTTATCCAAACTTTTCCCGTTAAAGTATGTTTAATACACTTATACCTAAAAGATAAAAACATAACTTTGCTCATTAAATTTTTCGCAAAATGGAGATTACTCCCGGCAAATTGCTAAAAAAGATTGATTCACCAGCTGATTTAAAAAAATTAAGCAGAGAACAATTACACCAGGTATGTAAGGAATTAAGGCAATATATTGTTGATATAGTAAGTGTACATGGTGGCCACTTTGGTGCCAGCCTTGGAGTTGTGGAGTTAAGTGTTGCCCTGCATTATGTGTATAATACCCCTTACGATCAATTGGTTTGGGATGTGGGCCACCAGGCATATGGCCATAAAATATTAACTGGCCGAAGAGGCAGTTTTCCTTCCAACAGAAAATACAAAGGTCTTAGTGGTTTTCCCAAACGCAGTGAAAGTGAGTACGATACTTTTGGCGTAGGCCATTCCTCTACTTCTATAAGTGCAGCACTGGGTATGGCAATGGCTGCAAAATACAAAGGTGAAAACAGGAAAAGTATTGCTGTAATTGGCGATGGTGCAATGACTGCGGGTTTGGCTTTTGAAGCAATGAACCATGCAGGTGTTGCCGATGCAGATATGTTGGTTATTTTAAATGATAACTGCATGAGTATTGATCCTAACGTTGGGGCATTAAAAGAATATTTAACCGATATCACTACTTCTCAAACTTATAATAAATTAAAAGATGAGGTTTGGAATTTATTGGGCAAATTACCCGTAGGAAAAACCTTTAGCCGAAGCATGGCTCATAAATTAACCGAGGGTGTAAAAGGTATGGTTAATAGTAAGAGCAATTTATTCGAAGCCTTAAAGCTTCGCTACTTTGGGCCAATTGATGGGCATAATATTACTAAACTGGTTGATACATTACAGGACTTGAAAAAAATTCCAGGCCCTAAAATTTTACATATTATAACCGTAAAGGGAAAGGGGTATAATTTAGCAGAACAAGACCAAACCCTTTGGCATGCTCCGGGTTTATTTGATAAGGTTACAGGCATAATTCAAAAGAAAAAATTTGACTTACCACAGCCCATGAAATACCAGGATGTATTTGGGTATACTATTATTGAACTCGCAGAAAAGAATAAAAAAATATTTGGCATTACCCCGGCAATGCCCAGCGGTTCGTCATTAAAATATATGATGGCTAAAATGCCCGACAGAGCTTTTGATGTGGGCATTGCAGAGCAACATGCAGTTACCGTAAGTGCAGGCATGGCTACACAGGGCATGAAAGTATTTTGCAATATTTATTCTTCCTTTATGCAAAGGGCTTATGATATGGTGGTACATGATGTGGCAATACAAAAACTTCCGGTAATTTTTTGTTTAGACAGGGCAGGGCTTGTGGGAGAAGATGGTCCAACGCACCATGGCTGTTATGATATAGCTTTTATGCGCTGCATACCTAATTTAATTGTAGCAGCACCAATGAACGAAAGAGAATTGCGTAACATGATGTTTACGGCGCAATTAGATTCTTTACAGCTACCGATTGTAATTCGTTATCCTAGAGGCGAAGGTGTAATGCCAGATCTGCAAAAAGATAATATGGCTGAAAAATATCCTTTTGAAGAAATAGAAATTGGTAAGGGCAGAAAATTAAAAGACGGAGATAATATTGCCATTCTTTCATTTGGCCACCCCGGAAATTTTGCTGCTGCTGCTATACGTGATGTAAAGGCAAACGGCATTAATGCTGCTCATTATGATATGCGTTTTGCAAAACCTTTGGATGAAGCAATGCTGCATGAAGTGTTTGCAAAATTTAATAAAATAATTACGGTAGAAGATGGAACAGTAGTAGGTGGTTTTGGCAGTGCAGTATTGGAATTTATGAATGCCCACGGTTATAAGGCTGATGTAAAAATATTAGGAATCCCCGACAGGTTGGTAGAGCATGGTTCGCCCAAACAATTGTATGATGAAATTGGAATTGATGCCAATGGTATTGCAGATGCAATTAGAGAAATAATAAAGAACAAAGTATCAGTGACCCAATTAATGAGATAATAGTTATTGTAACAGAAAATTAAGACTACTTTTAAAGTATGTCGAATTTGCATACAATTTCTAAATACAATGCAGTAAAAAAAATATTTCTGCTGCTTACCTTTTTATTTCCCCATTTCATTTATTCTCAGGTATCTGACACTTCATTTACTTATAGTATTTATAACAAAGGCTTGCAATATATCTATACTAATCCTGACAGCGCCACCTGGTTTTTTGAAAATGCAAAGAAAGAAAGTGAGAACAGAAAATATTTTCCGGGGATAGTCATGTATTACAATTTTAATGCAGCCGTTCAAATAGCACTGAATCAAAATCAAAAAGCTTTTGAATATTACGATAATGCTATTGCGTTTGCGCAAAAATATAATCTGGTTAGTGACTTAGGGCTCTCTTATATAAAAAAAGGGATCCTGAATCAATTAATGGGCGAATATGCACATGCGGCCGAATGTTATCTTATTGCTGCATCCTTACTAAAAACAAATACGGACCGGAAAAAAGTTATCGGATTATATAAAAACATTATTTCAACACTTAATAACCTGCAACAGCAGAACCAATCGCTTCAAAACGTTTTGCCTGCATTGAAAAATGATAATGTAAATGAAAAAGAAATTGTTTCCATTCTTTCACAGAAAACAACAAATGAAACAAGTCTCGATTTTCCTGACCAAACTACGCTTAGTGAAATAACGGGCGGAGGCATTTATGTAATCTATGGAGGTGCAAAATTTTATATTGCCGATTTTTATGTATTGAGCAATTACAGTAACTACCGCAGTATCAGAAAAATCCCGGATGGAATGATTTCAAGGATACCAGACATACCCCGTGAAAGTACTATCCTGAGACAGGCAAATGATGGAGTAAAAGTTTATTTAATAAAAGATAAGATGCGTCACCTTATTGAAAATCCAAAAGTGCTGGAGTTTTTTGGAGGATGGGATGTTTTATGTACAGTGCCGGAAAATACCCTTAAACAAGTGCCGGATGCCGGGGATACAGTAACCCTTCAAAATGTATTGACCACTTTTAATTTCAAACAGGAATATGAAGTGTTGCTTGATACTTTAAAAACAACTTTAATTCAGAATACCTGGTTATTGAGCGAGGTTAGTAAAAAATTAAAAGCAAAGAATAATAAACTTCAAAATAGAAATATACTACTCTGGACGTTTCTTGTTGGCATTGTAGCATTAATAACTATTGCTTTTTTGCTGGTAAGAAATTCCAATCAAAAACAAAAGCATCACCAACAATCTTTAAAGGCATTAATAGCAGAAGAGGAATTGCATCGGAAAATGGAATTAGAAAAAGAAAGGACACGAATAGCAACTGATATGCATGATGACCTTGGTGCAGGCCTATCAAGAATAAAATTTCTGAGTGAAACGATTGGAATAAAAAAACAACAGCAAATACCCATAGAAGAAGATATTATTAAAATCAGGGAATATGCACATGAAATGATTGATAAAATGGGAGAAATTGTTTGGGCACTGAATGAAAAAAATGATTCACTCAGCGACCTTTTATCTTATACACGGTCGTATGCCGTTGAATATCTTTCTCAAAATGGAATACCTTGCCAGATAATAACACCTGATGATTTTCCAACTATTTTGGTAAGTGGTGAATTTCGCCGGAATATTTATCTGATTGTAAAAGAAGTCCTGCACAACATTGTAAAACATGCACAGGCAACACTTGTTAAAATAAATATTGAAACTGGCAAAAAACTAATGGTAATGATTCAGGATAACGGTATCGGATTTAATTCAGCAGATACCCGGCCATATAGCAATGGATTAATAAATATAAGAAAAAGAATGACTGATATTGGCGGCACTGTACAAATTGATTCGGAGAAAGGAACAACTATCTGCCTTAATGTACCGCTATCTTAATAACTTTCGTTCTATTGGTATCACCAAAATACAAAATTACTTTCGAGCCATCTTATGAGCATTACAATTTGCATAGTAGAAGACCTTGATGAAGTTAGAGAAGGATTAAGACAATTCATTTCTTTAAACTCTGAATTTACTGTACTTGACACTTTTAGTACAGCTGAAGAAGCATTATTTGAAATACCTAAACTGAAACCTCAGATTGTCATTATGGATATCAGCCTGCCGGGTATGAATGGAATTGAATGTATACGCCTGGTAAAAGATAAAAGTCCTATCACACAATTCATGATGTTTACTGTTTATGAAAATGACGAAAAAGTTTTTGAAGCGCTAAAAGCAGGTGCATCAGGTTATCTTTTAAAAAATACAGGTTTGGTGCAAATGATAGAAGCATTAAAAGAATTGCATAATGGTGGTAGCCCTATGAGTGCCAATATTGCCCGTAAACTTGTTACTGTATTTCATGACAAGGAAAAAGAAACAGCATCACTTGAAGTATTATCCAAACGTGAAAATGAAATTTTACAATTATTATCAAAAGGATTATTGTATAAAGAAATTGCCGAACAACTTTCCATCTCCACCGGTACAGTGAGGCAGCATATTCACCGGATTTATGAAAAATTACATGTGCAAAACCGAACAGAAGCACTGAATAAAGCTTTTGGGAAAAACTAATCTGCTTGATTCACTCTTATCTAATAAATTGAGAGTTTGGGGCTAAGGTCTAACTTTCGTTCTATTGCCTCGCTTTACATATTATTATATGTTTGAGTAAACATATAATATGAAAAAGCACTTTCAACATTTTAAATCATTTTTCCAGGCATTACTGATAATAACTACACTTAGCAGTTTTGCACAACAGCAATTTATTCATACTGCCAACAGAACTAACAATGCCGGCAATGGCGACGCTACCTGGTTGGATAAACCTGAACTCAATAACAATCCTTCTGCCATTATATTTGTAACACCGGAATTGGTAGATGGGCTAAATTTAAATCCTCATCCAATTGGGGTATTCTATTTTCAAAAAAAATGGAACATATTTAACCTCGACCAACGTGTTATACCTGAAAACGCAAGGTTTAATGTAACCTATTTCATACGCCCCGACAAAGATCATTTTATTTACACTATTAAACAGGAAGATATACAAAGAGAAGGTGCCGCATTAATTAATCATCCGGCACTTAATGAAAACCCAAATGCGCAAATAAGATTTTTAAATAGTTGGGGCCCTGAAATTGGTCTGACAGTTTCTAACAGAGATGAAGTTGTTATGCAATACAATACAGATGCAGGCAAATGGGCTATAACAAATATTAATAAGAAGCCATTGTTTGCTGATGTTTCTTACAATATTGCCATTTCTTCAAATGGTAATACCAATTCAAATACCGGTAATGCAAATACAGTTACTAATTCGGCGTCACCCGGCAATTCAGCTACAGGACCTATAATCTCTATGTTCATGTCAGCCTGGGCAAATGGAATACAATTGCCGGGTGGAAGTACTAATAAATACCTGGGTAAGACTGAGATAATTGATTTTAATATGGGAGCTAATACGCCTTATGATGTGGCTACTGGGAGAACTTCATCGAACAAAGTTTATGAATTAATAACTATAAAAATTGAAACAGGATTAACTCCCACAATCCCGCTTTTTAATGCTTTTGCAAAAAATCAGAATATGGAATTTACTATCGAAACTTTTTCAATCCCTACAAATGGTTCAGGTGTAGAGCAATTGAATTATACTATCAAACTTACCGGCGCACATATCGTGAGTTTTAAACAAAATTTTGAATCCGAGGCTCTAATCTTGAAATCTAAAAAGTGCGATGAAATTAAAATCTCGTTTAGTCAGATAGAGTTAATTAAAGATGGAGTATCGGTGTTGGGAAAATAATTGGCAATCAGGTTCTATTTACAAATACCAGCCGGATAGATTTAAAAGAAGGGCAATGAAAAAACAATTTAAATATCGAAAAATATTTTTGTCAGCATTCTTTTTCATAAATGTTTTAAGCAGCGCAGCACAACAACAATATATTCATACCGCTACCAAAACCAATAATGCTGGCAATGGTGACGCTACCTGGCTGGATAAACCCGAACTCAATAACAATCCTTTGGCAATTATATTTGTAACACCAGAATTGGTAGATGGGATAAATTTAAATCCACATCCATTTGGTGTATTCTATTTTCAAAAAAAATGGAACATATTTAACCTCGATCAACGGGTAATACCTGAAAACGCAAGGTTTAATGTACTCTATTTTACACGCCCCGATTCAGATCATTTTCTTTACACCATTAAGCAGGAAGATATACAAAGAGATGGTGCTGCTTTAATTGATCACCCGGCACTTAATGGTAATCCCGATGCGCAGGTACTATTTTTAAATAGCTGGGGTTATGAAGCAGGGGTGCCCGTGAGTAACAGGGATGAAGTAAACTTTCAATACAATGCTGCAGCAGGGAAATGGGCTATTGTTAATATTAATAAAAAAAGTTTGTTTGCACAGGTTGCTTACAATATTGCTATATCCAATCAGGGAAATACTTTTGGAGTATCGGTTAAAAGCAACCCCGATATTTCTATAAAAGATCCTGTACGAATTATTATCCCCGAAACCGATAAGCCTGTAGATAAAAAAACTCCCGTAGGAATTATTATCCCCGAAACCGATAAGCCTGTAGATAAAAATCTTATTGTAACTAAAACACCAATTCCTCCATCTTACGACTTTAGCAATGTTCATATTTGTATTGAAGAAATTACCAACAAGAGTTTACCACCAAAAACCCCTGTTACCCAGGTACCCTTAATTCCAAAAATAAAATATAACGGTGATATTGAACTGGTGTCAACTGTTATTCAGCCGCTTTCTATAGCTACTGAATTAATGTGGTCGCCTGGTGAAAATATCACTGTAGGTTTCCTTCCTGGTGAGACAATAACAGTGATCAACAAGGTAAAACAATATCTAAAAGAGTGGGAAACATATGCCAATATCAGATTTGTATTTAGCAATGATGTGTCACAGGCAAAAATTAAAGTAGGATTTAAAAAAGATGGAACCAGCTGGTCATGGATGGGAAGGGATGTTCTTGTAAATCAATCTGAGGGAAGGACGATGAATCTGGGATGGTTGGATGATAATACATCCGAATCGGAATTCAGAAGAGTGGTATTACATGAATTTGGACATGCTCTTGGTTTTATTCATGAACACCAGGCCTCAACAGCAAACATTCCCTGGGATTCAGCAAAAGTATATAGTTATTTCGCGGGCAAACCTAATTATTGGAATCGTGTAAAAGTTGATAATAATATTTTTAAAAAATATTCTGTAACAAGTACCAATTCTTCCACCTATGATAAGTTTTCTATCATGCACTATTCTTACCCGGCATATTTAACTAAGGACAGTTCAACCTTTCCTGAGAATACAAATCTTTCAGTGATTGATAAAGCATTTGTGAGTAAGGTTTATCCTTATCCGCCCGGCCCCGCAACTTCAAAAGGGGTATTATTAACCGGCGATGATTGTGATGAAATAGAATTTACAGTTGAATATAATGTTGTTAGTAGTAATGTAATAACGATTATTCTGGAACCAGGCAGAGATCTTAATAATAATATAATATCCTGGTGGAAAAAAATTGCTATACCCTTGAAAGGCGGAAGTGAAATTGGAATGGAAATACAGGATGGGTTTTCTGCATCTAAGACATTACCAGTAGTAACAATTGATGAAGCCAGAGGTATAGCATTTGGCAAAGCAAAGATGCTGGGTGTGCATACAGGATTAACTTATACCTGGAAAATCTGGCCGGCTATCAGGGGAGGATGCAGGATAAAGCTTGTGTGGCGGCGTGACAGGTGTGGCTAATGATAAGTTTGATCTCACAATACAACAAATAAAAAATAATATAGAAAAATAGTTATGAAAAATAAAATCATCATTTTTTTATTACTGACTATGTCGGTTCAATTTGTAATGGCCCAACCCACACAGGCAGAGATTGATAAAATGATAAAAAATATGAATGCGGAAATTGAAAAGCTTAAAAAAGATCCTAAAACTGCAGATATAGCGAAGAACATTCCCAACCTGGATACATTAAACAAGACTATGTCGAAAGAAAATAATCAGGTAGTTTCTAAAAATCAGCAAAAGAATTTTGTACCAGCTACACTCCCACAGAGAAATAATAATTTACTCAATTCCTTACCCAAAAAAATTTTTTCCCGACAGGAACTTGTCAGCTTCCTTTCTTTGCTTTATACTGATTTGCAAAAGAAATTACCCGCAATAAATAGTAAGGCGGCTCAAACAATTATTTCACAACTTAATAAAAATGCAGCCCAAATTGCTGGTACAGGCATAGTGGCATGGTATAAAAATGATCCTGCTGAAGCTGCTCTATTGCTTGTGTACGCTGCATCACAATCACCCGATGATAATACACTGAACAACTGCGGAGCCATTCTCAATCTTTGCGGACTTGAAGAAAAGGCCATCCCTGTTTTAAAATATGCTTTAGCTAATCAACCAACAAATAGTACACTACTTAATAATATTGGTCAGGCATATACAGGATTAGGAGATAAAGATACCGCTATGTATTATCTGATGGGCTGCATCAGGCAATCCCCAAATCATCCTGAAGCTTGTGCCACTGTTGCATATATTGAATATGAGAAAGGCAATATTGAAAAAGCACAGCAATATGCTGAACAGGCCATCAAGGGAGGATACACACCTACAATCGAAAAGTTTTACAAGGGTATAAAAAAGAATGCAAAGTTGACTCCCTTATTGGAAAATCGGCTCAGCCAGGAAAAATACTTTGAATTCAACGGTTTTACTTTACCTCCTAATTGCCGGAATTGGGAACAAAGCGAAGAAGTATATGCACAACAAAAATCGTTTAACAAAAAAACTGATGCTCTGCTTGAAAAATTTAAACAGATCACTATACAAAACAGCCCTACCGATTTAGCAACTATTAATGCAGTTAACTGGAAAGAAGGTCCATTTTATAAAATGGCCCAGTCAATTAAAGATGGAATTTCGGACCTCTATAATGAAATAAAGATGGAGGCACATACAGACTATGTAAATAAAATTTCAAAATCTATTGAGGGACAAAACAGCGATAATATGGCATTAGTCAATAGATATATACCTCTGTTTAAAGCAGCAGAGAAAAACCCTTCTATGCATGACCAACTAATCTATCAAAAATGCCTTGATAAAGTTGTTCTGGATAATAAATGGTTTGAATTCAGGGCCAATGTTACTGATAGATACAGGGATGCATGGTTGGAAAGAGACATCAAACATTACAATAACCTTGTTTTTCTAACAACGATGACGGCACCCAATAATTATATCTTTAAATCCGAATCTGCCACTTATGCAACCCTTCTTCTTGCAGGCTTTAAAAACTATGTGCTTGACAATTGTAATCCGAAAAATAAACCTGATTGTTCAAAATCTGATCCTGCCAAAGAGCAGAATGATAATACACCAATTTTTGATCAGGCAAATTGCCCGATTGATATAGAATTGCCTTTTGTTGCAGGAAAAATAATGCTTAATTGCGAAAGGTTCGAAATTGAAGGTGGGGAAGGAATCATTTTAAATTATAAAAAAGATTTCATTACACGTGAATCTACAGTAGCAATAGGCATTGGGGAAATGATTCGTATTCCAGGTATTGAATTTGGAGTAAAAACACAATTGTACATCAAGTTTGATAGAAATAATCAGCCTATCGATGGCGGAGGGTTAACGGAAGCAGAATTTGATATAAGAGGTTTAGCCAACCCTGATATAAAAACAGGATTTACACTGGGTATCAATTCAGGGTTTAATAATGAGGCAGGGGCGTTGAAAGGTATAACAACTGAAAGGCAAATGAATAATAAAGTTGACGTGTACAAACCAAAATCAAAACCGGATTAGCATTTTGTAAAAAGATTATCATTCCCTTAAAAAAGGGTCGTTTATAAAATTAAAATAACTTTTATGGTGAATCTTAGAAAATTTATTTTTCAAACTCCGGTTTTTATTTTTTTTATTTTTTTCAATCAGCTTTTTGCACAAGAGCCCTGCAATGAAGAAATCATCATGGCTATCAAAGGAAAATGGGCAAAACGTCCGGATGCAAGTATGAACGCCGGCAACCTGCCACAGGTAATCAGTCGTATTGATAAAATGCAGAAACTCCTACAGGCTGCTTATCCAGAACCTATTGGAATCGAAGCTGCCTGGTATCGTTCTACGGGTGGTTATAATTCCTCTGTTAGCAGTAATGCTGAATCTTATGTATTAAATGCATTGTTCAAAACTTATTATTGTAATAAAAATCTAAAAAAATTATTACTGGGTGGTGAAACTGCTAACTGGTTTTATGTGTGGGTAAATAAGTTCAGTTGGTTTATGAATAAGGATGATAATTTCCTGGTAGAAAATAAACCCATTTATCTGCTGACAAAAAGGCTTGGTGAACTCAATGGGTTTCCGCTGTTTGCCGGAGGCGATAACAAGACATCCAATACAGGCACTACATTTTCAAAAACTATATTGATCAGCCGCACAGGCCAGTTGCCTTATAGTTCAGTTAGCCGTAAACAATATTTACTGGCTTTTTTAAAAAATAAAGAAGGCCAGCAGAAACAATATGTAGAGAGCTTATTAAAAATGCAAATACGCAGTGATGCAGAAGAAGAACTGTACAAAAAACAGCAATTGGAAAGAGTGGCCAACCAGGAACAAAATGAACAAACAAAAGAAAAGGCAAAAGCTAATTTTTTACGGGGATATAAAACAGATAAACAACGCCAGCAGGATGATATCAGCAGGGTAAATGAAGTTTACTTGAAGAATATCAAAAATGCACAGGATTATATGGCCAATACATCTAATGAAGAATTGAATAAGCCTGCATACCTGGAAGACTATTCTTATGGCAGTTCATTTTTAAAATTTGGAAGTGAGAAAGATGGAAAGGAAATGGTACAGGTAAATAGTAGTTATTTTAATAGCAAACAAGCATCTTATATACCCCAATTTATGGTAGTGTACTGGAGCTGGAATACTGAAAAACCATCTCTTGATTTTGCAAACCATATTGAAAACAATTTCAACTTTAAAGCATTGGAACAAATGTTGGACAAATAAAAACATATTATGAAAAAACAATTTCAACATCTAAAATTATTTTTGATTGCTTTATTATTATTAATTGCTTTAAGCAGCTCAGCACAGCAACAATTTATACATACTGCCACCAAAGCCAATAATTCCTGCAATGGCGATTGTACACAGCTTGATAATCCTGATCTCAATAATAATCCTGATGCCATTTTGTTTGTAACACCGGTACTTGAAGGGGGAGTAAATTTAAACCCTCACCTCATCGGTGTTTATTATTTTGGTAAAAAATGGAACATCTTTAACCTGGATCAGAAAGCTTTACCAGAAGGTTCAAAATTTAATGTACAATATTCTGCAAAACCTGACGCAACGCATTTTAAATATTCAATTACAAACGAGAATATACGAAAAGATGGATCTGCATACATTGATCATGCTGCACTTGCAAATAAACCAACTATTAAATTTCATTTGTTTCCCAGCTGGATACCCGTAGATGGTGGAGCAACTAACCGATACGAAATAAAAACGCAATTCGATCCTGCTGCGGGTAAATGGTTTATCAGTAATATTAATGAACGATACCTGTATGCAAGAGTGGCTTACAATATTATTATTTTTAGCGAAGAAAATCCCCTTCCGGGTCAGGGAAAAGAAGACCCTATTCTTTCGAAGCTGGATCCAAAAACTTACACAAAACCAGCAGATACGATTCCAGTTATTTCTAAAATAGTTCCAAAAACAAAAATTGAAGATCCGGCAGGTGTTATCATCAGTGCAATAGATAAAAAAGATATTGTAACTAAAACGCCCATTCCCCCATCTTACGACTTTAGCAACATTCATATTTGTATTGATAAAGCAACTAACAATAGTTTACCGCCTAAACCTCCATTTATACCATATCCGGTAATTCCAAAAATTAAACCGAACGGCGAACTTGAACAAGTGTCAACCGTTACGCAGCCACTTAGCGGTATTACAAATTTAATGTGGTCGCCCGGTGATGTGATCACTGTTGGTTTTGCCCCTTATAGTCATGGTTATGCCGAGGAACAGATAAAAATAAATGTAAAACAATATGTACAAGAATGGGAGACATATGCCAATATCAAATTTAATTTTATTAATGACGTATCACTCGCACATATCAAAATTGGCTTTTCTGACGATAATGTAAATTGGTCCTGGGTGGGAAGAGAAGTTCTTGTAAATCCAACTGGTGAAAAAACGATGAATTTTGGTTCGTTGAATAGTTACTCTCAACCTGCGGAATTCAGAAGAACGATATTACATGAATTTGGTCATGCTCTCGGTTTTATTCATGAACACCAGTCTCCGAATGCACATATTGACTGGGATACTGCAAAAGTATATGCCTTTTTTGGAATACTAGACAACGGAGCCCGGGCTATAGGCCCCGATGGGATAATCATTGGGGCGCCTGTGACTAGCAAAGTCGACTCTGCTATTTTCAACAAATTTTCAACAACAAGTAATAATTCTTCCGTCTATGACATGCAATCTATCATGCACTATTTCTATCCGCCAGAACTTACTAAGGACGGAACTTCCTTTTACTTTAATGAAACTCTTTCTACCCTGGATAAAACTTTTGCAAGACAGGTTTATCCTTTTCCTCCATCGCCTCCTACTGCAACCGGAGTATTACTAACCGGGGACGATTGTGATGAAATAGAATTTACCATTGAATATAATGTTGTACATAGTAGTGAAGTAGAGTTTATCCTTAAAGCCGGATACACTCTTCTTAATAATTATGCACTTGTCAACTGGTGGAAAATGATAGGAGTACCATATTTGTATGGTCTGCCTTTTACACTGGAATTAAATGATACTAGAATAATACAGACTAATAAAATTGACAAAACAAAGCCAATAACATTTGGCAAAGCAAAAGTACTGGGAGTGCATACGCTCCTTCCTTTTACATGGAATGTATTCCCAGCCATCGTTGGAGGCTGCAGGGTAAAGCTTGTGTGGAGGCGTGATAGATGCAATTAATGATGCTCATCTCTATAATCAGACTGAACAAAATTTTAAATAAAGCTTTTATGAAAAAAACATTCTTTATCTTTTTCCTTTTCTCTCTTTCAGTGCAATTTGTTTTTGCCCAAGAGACATGTAATGATGAAATGATTATGGCAGTAAAAGGCAAATGGGCAAAACGACCGGATGCTACTATGAAGGCTGGCAACCAGGTACAAATAACAAATCGTATAGATAAAATGCAACAACTGTTGCAGACTGCATATCCCGAACCAATAGGAATTGAAGCTGCATGGTATCGCTCAATGGGTGGTTATAATTCCTCCGTTAGCAGTAATGCTGAATCGTATGTATTAAATGCATCATTCAAAACATACTATTGCAATACCAATTTAAAAAAAATGTTACTGGGTACCGAAACCGGCAATTGGTTTTATGTATGGGTAAATAAGTTCAGTTGGTTTGCCGAAAAAGATGATAATTTTTTAGTGGAGAATAACCCCGTTTACCTGCTTACAAAAAAATTGGGCGAATCAAACGGCTTTCCTTTATATGCCGGAAACAATAACGGCACCTCTAATACAGGCACTTCATTTTCAAAAACAATTCTTATCAGCCGGCAGGGGCTGTTACCTTATACTCCCGTAAGCCGCAAAAAATATTTATTAACCTTATTAAAAAACAAAGAAGATTGGCAAAATAAATATGTGCAGGGTTTATTAAAAAATCCAGTGCGTAGTGATGTGGAAGAAGAGGCTTATAAAAAACAGCAACTGGAAAGAGTAGAAAGTCAGGAACAAAATGAGCAAACAAAGGAAAAGGCAAAAGCAAATTTTTTACGGGGATATAAAACTGCCAAACAACGCCAGCAGGAAGATATAAACAGATCTAAAGAAGCTTACCAACGTGATATTAAAACTGCTCAGGATTATATAGTCAATAGAAGTGCTGAAGAATTGGAGAAACCTGCATACATTCAAAACACTTCTTACGGCAGTTCATTTTTAAAGTTTGCCAATGAGGCTGAAGGAAGAATGCTCGTGCAGGTAAACAACAATTATTTTAATAACAAGTTCCCTGCTCATGTACCACAATTTTTAGTGGTGTACTGGAGCTGGAATACTGAAAAACCATCTCTTGATTTTGCAACTCATATTGAAAACAATTTCAACTTTAAAGCATTGCAGGCAATGCTGGATAAATAATAAATGAATGAAAAATAGTTGCTCCATAATGTTGATACCATTGCTGTGTTGTTTGATATTTTCCTGTCAACGGGTACCGGTTACGGGACGTAAACAATTGAATCTTGTACCGAATTCATTAATTCAGTCAATGGCTTTAATGGAGTATGATTCATTTTTACAGGTAACCCAAGTTCTTCCCGAAAGTAATTATCAAACCCAGATGGTAAAACGAGTTGGAACAAAAATACAGGCAGCAGTAGAAGTATATATGCTGGCAAATAATTTAAGTAAACAAATTAAAAATTTTAAATGGGAATATAACCTGGTTGATGAAAATGTAGTAAATGCCTGGTGCATGCCCGGAGGAAAAGTTGTAGTCTATACAGGATTATTGCCGGTTACACAAAATGAAACTGCATTAGCCGTAGTAATGGGGCATGAAATTGCACATGCAATTGCCCGCCATGGAAATGAAAGGATGAGCCAAAGTTTATTAATACAAATGGGCGGCCTGGTTTTAGAAGATGCCTTAAAAGATAAAAAACAGGAAACACAAATTATTTTTCTGTCATTGTATGTAGTGGGTTCCGGACTGGCCGTAGCCCTGCCCAACAGCCGCATGCAGGAATCTGAAGCTGATAACTTAGGATTGATATTTATGAGCATGGCGGGATATGATCCGGAAGAAGCAATTCCTTTCTGGCGACGAATGTCAACTGTAAATACAGGATCAAAATTGCCTGAGTTTCTTTCCACTCACCCATCCGATGAAACAAGAATAAAAAAATTATCGGCACTGATACCGGAAATAAAAACAAAATATTTTTTACAAAACCCCTCGGGCTATCAACAATAGTTATGAAAAAGATTTTCACAATCACATTGCTAACCGGATTATTCTGTCACCAGCTATTTGCCCAACCTACCCAGGCAGAGATAGATAAAATGATGAAGCAGGCACAGGATATAATGAAAATATATGGCAAAGATAGCACCGTGAATAAAGCAATGAAAGATGCGCAGGAGCAGCAAAAGCAAATTACGGATAAGATGAAAAATAATCCAACAGGGAACACTTCCTCCTTTCCTGTTGATATGAAAGATACCGCCCAATTTGCTTTGCCATCCAAAAACACCAAACTCCTGAATGCATTACCTTTAAGAACGTTTAACAGGGCGGAGCTGATTTCCTATTTACACAATCTGGGTTCAAAATTGACCGGCTATTTTCGCATCAATTACGGAACAGATATCGCTGCAATTCCGTTAACGGCAGTTCAGCAATCGGGCACATCTACTGGTTTGTGGATGAAGGGCAAGATGAATGAATCGGTGTTAGTTATTTTGAAAGCATCAGAGTTAAATCCGGATAAAAACTTACTGCTGAATAATGCGGGCGGGATACTGACCAGTTGCGGGCTTGGCTTTTACGGAATTCCGATTTTGGAATATGTTTTAGAAAAGCAGCCGGACAATAATATAATCCTGAATAATCTTGGACAGGCTTATCTTGACCTGGGAGATGATAAAAAAGCAGAACAGTATTTATTGAAATGTATCAAAACATACAAATACTACCCCGATGCCAACCTTGCCCTTGCTTATATTTATAACAGTCGCGGACAAAAATCATCCGCTATTAGCTATGCTGAGAATTCTTTACGCGGCGCATGGTCTTCAAAAGCTCATAACTTTCTCCGTAAGCTAAAGCCTGATGTAAAATTAATGGACTATGTGCGCCACCGCTACAAACAGCCGGAATATTTCAATTTTCAAAAATATGCTATGCTGCCTCAGTGTTACAGCATAGAACAAATAGCCAGTTTAGAACCTAAGTATGTTGCTTATAAAGAAATGATCGATCAAAGGGTTGAACATTATTCCAAACTAAGTAATGTTGTTGGGCGGGTAGTTGAAAAATCAATTATCGATAAGCTAAATACTGTACACCAAACAAAACTGAATCCTCTCCGGCCATTTGGCGTTTTTGGCAATGCTGTATTGGAAGCCCTTCGCAAAGAGTACAAGGAAAAATATAGACTACTGTATGCCTACCGACAAAATTACTATCGTGAAAGAGCCATACTGAATAAAGAGCATGAAATTAAATTCCTGGCCATCCGCAGCCGAAATGAAAAAATGATGTACGGAGATGAAGAAGCATACTGTAAAGAGATCAATGCACTCAATAATTCTTATCTCCCTTTGTTTGCAGAAAAAACAGAAGCGTTTCAACGTGAAATGCTGGCCTACTATAAAGATTACTTCAACGATCTTGCCTACTGGTCTTATATAGCCTCCATCAATAATGATGCATTCCATCTTGACTTTTATCTCCTGGTAATTGAATTTCTTGGCAAGATGAATGAAATCAATACCACCCGGTTTATGGAAACAAAGTATGCTGACCACCGGTTTTATCCATGCAACTATACTGAGCCTGGCAAAACAAAAGCGGACTCTCTGTTGGTAGAAACGCCGGACTGTTACTTAACGCCGAAAATTGAAGTGGACCTTGGTGTTTTTAGAATGGAAGCAAGTTGTGAAACTTATCAATTAGAAGCAGGTGCGGGATTAGTAGGCAAAATGGAATATAACCGCAACAGCGGAGAGGTAACACTTGCGTTTGGCGTGGGTGCTGCTGTTCCAAGAGTTCTATTCGAAACACCCGGTATTAAAGGAGGCCTGGAGGGAGAGGCAAAATCACAGTTATTTATCACATTCGACAGATCGGGGCCTGTTGATATGGGTGTATTGTGGGAAGCTGAACTAAAAGCTGTACTTGAAGTTGGTAATATAAAAGGCAGTGTAGGACTTGAAGAAGGATTAACTGCGGGCTTTGGCAGTGGCCTGGTAATGAAAGACAACAGCCAGTTAAAGCAAGCCATTGATAAAACATATCCTGTTCAGCCGGATGATAAACAAATAAATAAGAATGTGCCATTATATAAAAAAAACACAACCCCTTTGCAATAAATCTCAAAAATGAAGTTCAGCATAACCCAAAATATTATTTTACTGTTTTTTCTACTGCTCTTTGCAAATAATTTGATTGCACAGCAACCCTGTAATGATGAAGTCATCATGAACAAAAAAGGCAGTTGGAAAAAACTCAATGATGCCAACGCATTTCCAGATCCGGACTTTCCAAAGAGTCAATTTCCGCAGGCAAATAGCCGTATTGATAAAATGCAGAACTTGTTACAGGCTGCTTATCCGGAGCCCAATGGAATGGAAGCAGGATGGTACCGAAATATCTCCGGGCACCCGGTAGTGAAAGCCGGTCCTTTTGCTTATGCGCTCCAATCACTTTTTCTTGCTTACCACTGCTCGTACGAAAAAAAAATTGAATCGGAAACTGAAACCAGGAAAGGTGAAACTGGTACCTGGCTATTTGTATTGGCCAATCAACTCCATAGTTGGTTTGCTGAATTCATTAAATATTATGTTATTCAAAAACAACCGGTGTACCTGTTGCCAAAAAAAAAAGGTACGTTAAATGGATATCCATTATATGAAGGAAACTATAACAGAACCGGAGAAAGGTATTCAAGAGCAATTATTTTAACACGTACCGGCCAATCACCGTATTTACCCGTTATCCAAAAACAATTTTTAAAAACTTTCTTGAATTATAATGAAAAACGATTTGTAAAATCTTTGGATGCCCAGGAGAAAAGGGTTGTTAAAACAGATGCAGAGGAAGAAGTTAATAAGAAAAAATTTTTAGAAACTCTTGAACGAACTACACCAGCTAACAAATTGGATAGGGCAAAAGATAATTTCCTTCAAAACTATGTTACTGACAAGCAACAAAAAGAAAAATGGATTGTGGATATGAAAAAACGGTTTGAACAGGATATGAAACCTGCACGTCAATTATTAGCAGATAGTTTGAAGCCAGCATTGCAGCAGCCTGTTATTATAGATTTTGACAACCTGTTAGAATTTAAAGAATTTACTACAGAAGAAAAAGGTGGCAGGCAACTGGTACGGCTGAACCCGGATTATTTTGATATGAGTTTGCCAAAATATGTTCCCCAGTTATTGATTGCGCATTGGAGCTGGGATGATAGAAAACCCGCTAATGAATGGAGAACCCGGATTGAAAAGAATTTTGATTTCAACGCCTTAAAAGAAATGTTAGATAAATAAAACAGTTGAATAAAATTTAGTAATATGAAAAAATTATTGTCATTTGGATGTGTTTTATTTATATGCGGCATCAAGCCGTTTGCTCAATCTCCTAAATTGAATACAGCATTTTATTTTTCTTCCGGAATCGTGATGGATAGTAAAGGAAATGCTTTTGTAACCGGTAAAAACAATAAGGTTATAAAAATCACAGCGGAAGGGAAAGCTGAGTTATTTGCAGGCGGTGGCAGAAATAATAAAGATGGATTGGGAAAAAATGCGGGATTTTTCAACACGGGTGGAATTGCAATTGATTCTTTAGATAATCTGTATATAGCAGATAATACCCTGATAAGAAAAATTACTCCGGACGGAATGGTATCCACTATTGCAGGTGTTGTAAGAGCTGAATCAAAAGACGGAGATCGTATAACCGCATCTTTTCTTCATCTTGAAAATATTGCAGTTGACAATAAAGGAAATATTTATGTTACCGATTATGCCCCCGGCAAAGACTGGACACCTGGTAAGGTTTCCAACACATCAGAATATTATATCCGGAAAATTACAACCGGCGGCATAGTTACCACACTTCAAAATGGTAATGAAGGAAAACTGCTATTGAAATACCCAAGAGGGCTTATTTGCGATAAAGAAGGTAATTTATATGTAAGTGCAAGTGTAAGTCATTGCATTAAAAAAATTACACCGGGAGGCTTCATTACAGCTGTTGCAGGGCAATGCGACAAAACAATTTTTAATTCTGTTTATAAGGAAGGCAGCACAAATACCGCAGTACTTACAAATCCAAGTGGTATTGCTATAAATAAAAATGGAGACATCTATATATCCGATGACCGGATGAACCGCATTATTAGAATTGCTAATAATAAAGTAACCACTGCAGCTGGTAGCGGAAAAATAAGTTTTTCAGGAAATATTGCCGGGGCATCTGAACAGGGAGAAAGAGATGGCAAGGCATTGCAGGCAATGTTTCATGCGCCAATGGGAATTGCATTTGATAAATCCGGCAACTTATACATTGTAGATGGCAGCAGCCGCAATAACAGTTATATCCGCAAACTATCAACAGATGGAACTGTAAGTACTTTTTGTAAACATGTATGGAATTCTAAAACACAACAATATGAAGAAGCAAATTAATCTCTTTGTACAATTTTTTTTATGTCTCCTGATTTCAGTTGAGACATTTTCTCAAACAGAAACTTTTGATATAATAACCTACACCCCACCTGAAGGTTGGAAGAAAGAAGTAAAACCCGGTGTTATAGATTATACCAATTTAAATACTACTGCCGGTACTTTTTGTGTCATATCCATGTATGCAAGCTCGGCAAGTACGGGTGATGCACAAAAAGATTTCAACAACGACTGGAATGAATTGGTGGTAACACCGTATAAAGCCGAAGCCAATCCCAAAACAGAAACACAAACTACAGCGGATGGATGGAAAGTTGTTACAGCCGCATCTGCGGTAAAATTAGATGGGTTTGATGTTTATATTCTTTTAACCGTTGCCAGTGGTTTTGGAAAAACGGTTAGTATAAGGTGCTCAATGAACGACCAGTCTTACGTAACCGAGATTGATGCATTATTTGCAACGATGGAATTCGATAAAACAAAAACAGCAACCGTGAATAACAATAATGCTGTAACTGCACCAACAACAGGAGCAACAGGAAAATTTGGTACAATGATGTACACCGCACCGGCAGGATGGGGTGAAGAAATATTTTCGGATGGCGTAGTATTTAAACCATCAGACATTCCAACAGGGGAACATCTCGCCATACAAATAATGCAACCCCTGAATGCTTCAGGTACACTGGAACAAGCACTTGCACAAAGTTTTGAAGAAGCCACTACTGTGTATAATGGCAGTAGCATGTACCAGTCCGGCGGAAAGTATAGTAAGAATGCATCTTCTATATCCTATAACGGATGGGAATACTTAAGGGGCAAAGGCGGCATCAGAATAAATGGAAATGAGTGTGGACTTGAACTCTTTGTTATAAAAATCAATAGCAGATTTGAGAGGGTAGCCATTTTAGAATCAAGAAAATATTGCGGCGGTTCATCCTTATATTATGCAACAGATAGAAGAGCTTACCGCAATGGCATTGAGCAATTATTATTTTCTTTACATTTTTCTGATTTCAATGGTCCTGTTTTATCACCGGGGTCAATTACAGGCAGCGGAGTAGTAGGTCTTTGGCAGGGAACAATTCAATCTACAAGTGCAAGCGGAATAAAGTTAGAAGTTGTTTCTCCTATTTTCTTATCAAACGGGCAGGTTTATTTTGGTTCCAAATTTCCTACCGAAGGATTGGCCGGAATAAATACACAAATACCACCACAACTAAATACTCGTGATTGGGGAACCTATACTTTCAGCAATGGAAACGGCGTGATACAAATGCCTTACGGAAATATTCCGATGAGAATGGAAGGCAATAAACTTACACTGATAAAAAATCAAACAAACTGGCCATTTTATCAATTGCCTTCTGTTGATGGAGCAACTTTTAATGGCACTTATTACATGAACGCAGTAAATGGCATAACTCCCGCTATCACTTTTAATTCCAACGGAAATTTTACCGAAAATGGCGCATTAAAAGAATTATATCATGAATATATCAGTTGCTTAAACCCGGCAGTTACACCTGGCTCCGGCAGCTATGAAGTAAAAGATTATACCATCTTATTTAATTACACGGATGGAAGAAAAATAAAACTTGCATTCCTGGGTGCAGGTTATGATATAAATAATAAAAGCCCGGCAACATTGCGGATGAGTTTTAATGAGGACCCGATGACAAGACAATAAACACTCCCGATAGCTATCTGAGCAAAATTTTTTTTATGAAAAAAAATAATTGTGTTTATCTTTTTGTTTGTTATAATAAAAGCTTTATCACAAGATATTCCTGATGATGATACCACTAGCCGGCCTGCCATTACTAAAGCAGGTAAACCAACTGGCAGATTAGTGCAGAAGATGATGAATAAAGATGGTAGTACACTTGTTTCCGCTAATAGAATTGCAGAAAATATAAGGGAAATGGCATCCGTTAAAGTAAAAGCAAAATCACTCACTTTATAAAAGTTAGATTAATTTTTTTTCCACAGCCAGCCTTATTAAGCTGGCAGTATTTTTTACAGCCAGCTTTGCCAATAAGTTTTTTCTGTGGCTATCCACGGTAAACGGGCTTAAAAAAATCTTTTCTGCAATTTGTGGATTGGTATAACCCTCTGCAATTAGTTCCAGTACTTCTTTTTCCCTTGGAGTTAATACAGGTAATTCTTTCATGGACGATTTTTGATATTCCTGCAATGCCATGCCCACTTCGCCACTAAAATAAATATTACCCTCCTGTACCGCATGTATGGCTTTTAGCAATTCTTCTCTGGAAGAATTTTTTAGAATATATCCTGATGCGCCATTCTCCACCATCTTTTTTATATATAGACCCTGGTTAAAAGTACTTAGGCCCAGTATCATTATGCCCGGGTATTTTTCTTTCATCACGGCACATAATTCCATACCATCCATTCCGGGCATACTGATATCCATCAACACCACATCTGCAGTATTATTTACAAAAAAGCCAAGGCATGATTCAGCATTCATGGCATGGCCAGCCCATTCAATGCCTTTTTCATTAAGCAGCAATGAATGAATTCCTTCTATAACCACAGGATGATCATCAACAATAAAAACACGTATCATAATTATACATTGATCTCAATATTAACCAAAGTTCCTTTACCTGCATCAGAATGAATATCTAACCGGCCTTTCAAATAATCTACCCTTGATTGAATACTGGTAAGCCCGGCTCCTTTATTATTTTTAAGAATACCAGTATCAAATCCTTTTCCATTATCTTCTACAATGATACTAAACCGGCCGTCATCTTTAACCAGCTGTACCATTGCTTCTGTTGCTGCTGCATGTTTCATTACATTATTCAGCAACTCCTGAATAATGCGGTAAATAATTATTTCTGATGATTTTTCAATTCTGCTATCCATTCCAATTGATTGGTACTTTACCGAAAGTAAATTAGTGGCATTTACTGCATTACAATATTCTTTCAATGCTTCATCAAGCCCAAATTTTGTTAGTAATTCGGGCATCATATTATGTGCCACACGGCGCAGTTCTTTAATGGCGGTATCAATCATATCCAGCGACCGTTCAAACACCGTCATGTTATCGGGGGTTATTATTAAATTGTCTTTCATATTGCTTAAAGAAAATTTTACGCCTGATAATAAGCCGCCTAATCCATCGTGTAAATCTTTTGCCAGCCGGCTTCTTTCTTCTTCCTGCCCTTGCAGCATAGAATCTACAGCAACTAATTGTTTATCTTTTTCTAATTCTCTAATTCGTTGCTGCTGCAGTTCATCCTGCTGCTTAGCTAATTGCTGGCGATGACGAAGATTACGATATCCTAAAAATCCAACAATTAGTAATGAAGCCAGAGAACCGATTAAAACATAATTAAGGGTTGATTTTTGTTTAATAGAAATTGATTGTGAAAGTTTATCTTTTTGTAGCTTTAATATTTCTTTTTGTTTTTTTTCAGTTTGATATTTTACTTCTGTTTCATTCATCTGTCGCTGTACTTTTTCCTTTTTTATACTGTCACTTAGTATTATATATTGTTTTTGATAGTGAAATGCTTTTTCTGTTTTTCCTGCTTTTTCTTCAATTTCGCTGAGCAATTTTAAAGCCTGCATTTTAAAAAATGGTATTTTTATTCTTTTTGATTCATTTAAGACCTGCAGGGCTAGTTCTCTTGCATTATTTAAATTTCCTGTATTAAAGTAACAAGTTGCAATGCCTTCCTCACTGTTTGTAATCTGAAAATCGTCATTTATTATTTTAGCTGCTTCTTTGGCTTTTTGGTAACTGGCTAATGCTTTATCCCATTCTTTTTTCTTCCGGTAAATACCACCAAGAATATAATAAAATCTCACATTGAGTTCTGGTTTATCCAGTTTCAAAACTATACTGCGAACTTTTTCAATATAAATTGAAGATGAATCAAATTTCAATAGGGCACTAAAATCGTCAGCTATAAAAAGATTCCCTATAATATACCTGTCTGTATTAGTATTTATTTTTAAATAATACAAACCCTGTTTATCATAATTTAGTGCGTTTTCGAATTGTTCCAATTCATAATAATTGCTGGCAATATCAGCAAACAGTGTTGCCAGGTAGCTGTTTTTATTATTTCCTTTCAGGTTTTCAATACTGGCAATTGCTTCCAGATAGTATTGGATAGACTCCATATATTTATAAGACTTTGACAATAAAAGCCCTTTGCCAGTCAGGCAATCTGCTTTATTCAACTTATAAAGTTCAAGTAATGCTGTTGTTGTATTACCTGAATTTATCAATTCATTATAAAATCCTAAAGCAAGATTATAACATAAATAAGCAGAATCATATTTTGCTATATCTAAAAATATATGGGCTTTTGTGTGATGGTATTTTGCTGTAAAAAATTTGCTTTTTGTATTTTTTGCCAATACAAATCCGGCTTCAAGATATTTGCCTGCTGCAGTTGAATTATAACTGCTTAACTCTTCTGCAATTTGGTAATATAAATTATTTTTTGCTGAGTCCTTCAGTACACTTTTAAACAGTTGCTGAAGGCTATCGATAATTTTATTTTGTGCTGAGGCTGAGAATGATAATATCATCCATATAACTAAACACAAATAAAATATTTTTGTAACCCTCATAATTTTAAAAATACAGATTTCCTGTTTTCCTCAAAGTTTGTTTATCTGCAGCACAAATGCAAGCAATTGGTTTAAAATACCAGTTTCGGGGGATTCTTGTTTCTTTTTAACACAATCACTGTTTCGGGTGATGAGTTGGCATTATGCAAGTGCTACTTTTGAAATGAATTTTAAAACGACTAAATAATTTTAATGAAAAAAATAATTGCTATTATCTTTTTGTTTGTATCAGCAAATGTTTCAGCACAAAATAGTGCCACCGAAGATACCATAGCCAAAGCCGCAATAACAGAAATAGGAAAACCAAATGGTGAAAAAACTGAAATGAAAATCGGTAAAGAAGGTGGCAGCATCGCATCATCCGACGGAAAAGTAAGTTTAATATTCCCCCAAGGTGCCCTCTCAAAGAAAACAACAATCAGTATACAACCTACTACCAACCTTGCTCCTAATGGAAACGGCAAAGCCTATAAAATGGTGCCATCCGGTATTAATTTTCAAAAGCCTGTTCAAATTATTTTTAATTATAACGAAAATGAAATAGAAGGCAATTCACCTCAGCTGTTGGGCATTGCCATGCAGGATGAAAAAGGCCAGTGGTTCTCATTGAATAAAGCAGTAACAGATACAGTTGCAAAAACACTTACGGTTGGTATCCGTCACTTTAGCTCTTATGTAAACTTTTCGAGAGCTAAAATTAACCCGGCTGCTGCAAGAGTAAAAGTGAATGGAAGCAGGAGATTACAAATAGTTGGTGCATTTACAGAAGATACTGATGAAGATGCGGAATTAATACCCTTGTTTATTGAGTATCCTACCATGAATTGGAGCGTAAACGAAATCCACAATGGCAATAGTTCTATTGGTATAATCTCTGTTTCGCAAAGGGGCTCTGCTATTTTTCAGGCCCCGGCACAAATTCCACAGCAAAACCCTGTTGCTGTATCTGTTAAAGAGCAGTTACGAACTTCATTTCTAAATAGATATCACGTATCAAGATTAGTGAGCAACATTACTATTTATGACGGGGACTATGAAGTAAAAATGGTAAACACTTTGGATGCGCCGGCCGGAAGCATGTTGGGTGCTGTAAAATATAAAGATTATGGCAGTTTTATAATATCCTTAAATAAAATTGAAGCAAAAATAACAGAGATAGTAAATAAAAATGCTGAATGGACCTATAATGGCAAATGCACTGTTGTTCAATTAAATCCCGGGCATGGCAACATAAATATTATCGGTGTGCAGAATATAAAACTAATTCCTGCAGCTTCACCCGGAGATAATCCCTGGGTAGAAATTTTTTTTGTACGCTCACCCACTATGTTCCCTTTATTACAGTTCACCTGTCCGAAAGTTAATGCAGCAGGAACGTTCACTACCACCTCTGCAGGGGCAAATGCAATAGGATCCATGATACCTGCCTTTCCTATGAGCATCAAATTTGAGGCTAAAGAAGGAGAACAAACTATTTTAAAAATAGGGGAAGAAGGCGGAGAATCATATGTAAAATTTACAGTTAAACAAATAAGAGAAGATTAATTACAGGTTGAACATATCATTTCACTTTTTCGGGTGATTTTTGAGGAATACATGCAAAATCACTGTTTCGGGTGAGAGGCCAGAGGAGGGATTCACCTATTTTTAGTTTATTAAATTACTGTGGAAGACTAACTTTTGTTCTATTGTCAGGTAACCGGTAATCCGGTAAGTTTAATTGTTTAAAAATAAAAAGATGAGAAAGAGTTTAGCTTTTACTACACTGTTTTTAATTTTTGCTTTGTGTTTGCATACACCTGTAAAGGGCCAGACAAAGACAGTAAAAAAAGGTGTAAAATATGATACTATCATTGTAAAACATCAAAATAAAATTGTTAAGAAACCTGTACCTAAACCTATAGTAAAACCTGTTGCAACGCCTGTAGCAGTAGTAATACCTGAAATCATTTTACCTACACCCGAATATATTAATCAACCCTATTACTTTGATAAAGAGGGCAACAAATTAATAAAGTTAGAAAATGCAAATGCCCTGTTGGTTACAAAAAAGAAAACATTGGGCTTAAAAGGCGCCAAACAATTTTTAAGTATGGATGCCTCATCTTCTAAAATACGTTTCACTACAAAAAAAGAAATTGTGTTTTTTATAAAAACAAGTGGCGATGTAATTGACCTTACTTCTTATATAAAACTGTACCAGTTTATACCTGTTGAACAAAAAAGAGAAGTTACTATCAATACCAAAGAAGGATTGCTGAGCGATAAAGATGAGGCCAAAGGAAAACTGATGAGTTTTAGTGTAAAAATGATTAGTAAAGATAATTACCAACTACAATTACCCGAACAACTGGAAGCAGGTGAATATGGCTTTGTTTGGGTTAAAAATATGGAACTGAAAGAGTTTACTGTTTTTGCTTTTGGTATAGATTGGAAGAGCAGTAATTAATAAAGGCCTATTGTACTATTACTAATAAGTAGTAAATATTTTATCTTTTAAAAATAATGATATGAAACAGAAAATTATTTTGATTATTTTAATTTCACCTTTATTTGTGCATGCACAAATTGGTCTTAAAGCAGGTATAAATTTTGCAAATATTTCAAGTGCATCATCTATCAACAACAGTAGCCGTTCGGGTTTTCATGCCGGATTATTTTTGGCTCCTCCTTCAAGGGGAATTATGGGCTTTCGTACCGAGATGATTTTCTCAAGGCAGGGATACGATTATAAAACGGGTACAAACACAGGCAATGTTAATCTGGATTATATTATGATGCCACAATTGATGTGTATAAATATCACCAAATACTTTCAGATTCAATTTGGAGGGCATATGGCTTTTTTAATAAATGCTAATGTTGATAGTAGTAATGGGGGCACCGGCAGCAGCAGTGGAAATAAAATTTTGGATTTGTATAACAAAATTGATTATGGCTATGGTGGGGGTATAGAAATTCACCCTGTAATGGGATTAATAATTGGTGCCAGAGCAATCATAAGCCTGGGAAATTTATATAAAGATATTCTGACTCCTGCACCTGGTTCACCACCTTCTTTTGTTCCTAAAATAGATGTAAAAAACAATGTTTTTCAAATTTTTGCCGGTTGGAAATTTGGAGGAAACAAAAAACAGAAAAAATAAATTGCAATTTATTTCCCCTCTGAAATTCTATTAACTAAAAAATAAACAAATGAAAAAAAATCTTCTGTTATCCGGGATATTTTTGCTAAGTGCACAGCTGGCTTTTTCTCAAAATACAAAACTTTCTTATCCCATTCCTGAGTACAGCAATGAAATATACCTGCAAAAAAAAGATACTGCAATAACTTTTATGCGGCTTGAAAAAGGAAGCTCTAAACAAGAGATGAAAGTAAAGATGATGGGAATGGGTGGTATGGATCAGGGTTATGAACTTGATGGAGAAAAATCTCCGATCCGTTTGCATAATGGCAGCAACCTGGTATTTATTTTCTATACAGGCGCAGCAGCAACTTCATCAAATTCTGCAACTGATTCTATGATGAAGGCGAACGGTATGGACCCTGCTATGATGCAGAACCCAATGGCGTCTATGATGGATCCAGCACAAAATATTTCGCTGTATAGTATGAAAGGAGAGAAAGGGAAAAGAAAGGCACTTTTACAATCTATGGGAATAATGGGAAAATCAAAAAAAACAGCCACTAAATATACCCTTAGCATAAAAAAAATAAAAGAGGGATATTATGAAATGATAGTTGATAAATCATCGCTTCCTAATGGTGAATATACCTTTGTAATGATGAGTATAAGTATGGATCAGTCATTTTCATTATTTGCTTTTGGAGTTGATTAATTTCATTTTCTTTAACATTCAATAAAAAATTTTTGTGGAAACAATTCCGTTAGGCATCTAAGCCAAACAAATCTCCATGAAATTTTTTATGAAATTCTCTGCAACACTTTTATTGGTGCTGGCTAGCAT
>JAYUTC010000219.1:0-10816 GCA_043755395.1 Ferruginibacter sp. | reverse complement strand
TAAAGTTTCCAAAAGATTTTTATGGAAAAAAAATTACGGGTATTGCAGAATTATATTGTCCTTCCGATAAAAATAAAGACAATAGGCAAGACATTTCTATACAGGATTCCGTTTTTACTTTCTTAATTCCGCCTGCTAATAAAGGGTTACATGAGCTACATATTAACTGGCAAGCGGAGGGAATAAGTTACTTCTTTAATAAAAAAATATTTTTATGAAGCCTCAAAAAAAACAAGAACATCATTTAAGGCTATTTAAAATACTGGCCCAAACTTTCGGACTTTTAGTAAGCGGCTTTTTTCTTCTTTTTATTATTGGAGAAGGTATTCCGCATATAATAAAAGGCGAAGGTGATGAATTAATTCCTTTTCTACCACTTGTACTATTACCAGTTGCGGGCTATTTTGTAACGTGGTTTAAAGAATGGCAAGGGGCTATAATAATGATAGCAGGAGGCATTATATTACTTGGATATTTTTTAATTCAAGGTGATATTAATATTGCCCTTATATACGGAATGCCTTTCATTTTGGCTGGCAGCTTGTTTCTTTTACATATCAGCAAACGGAGGAAACTTCAAAATAATAGGTAAAATTATGATACAATTAATATTTGCTGCATTTACAATGGGGTTGCTTGGAAGCTTTCATTGTGTTGGAATGTGTGGCCCATTAGCTTTATCATTGCCAATAAATAATGATAGTTTTTGGTCAAAATTTTCCGGCGCTCTACTGTATAATGCCGGACGAATTGTTACTTATTCTGTATTTGGTTTATTTTTTGGTGCCATTGGTAAAAGCTTTGCTTTATTTGGATTTCAACAATGGTTATCTGTAGTACTGGGAGTATTGATTATATTTTTTGTAATACTGCCCAAAAGAGTTTCATCTTTTAGTGGTAATAATTATACATTGATATTTTTTGAAAAAATCCGTTCATTCTTAGGGCAACTTTTTTTCAAGAAAAATTATTCATCATTATTTTCAATTGGGTTATTAAACGGATTGTTGCCCTGCGGTTTAGTATATATGGCTGCCGCAGGCGCAGTGGCAACCGGAGATATTATAAATAGTGTTTATTTTATGGCCTTTTTTGGGTTTGGTACATTACCTGTTATGTGGGGCATAACATTTTTTGGTAATTATATCAATATAAAAATACGGCAAAATATACGTAAAGCATATCCATATATGATGATGCTGATGGCTTGTTTGCTTATTTTACGAGGCATGGGTTTGGGTATACCATATGTAAGCCCTAAAGAGGATATTAAGAAAAAAGTAGTGCAAAGCTGTTTTGGCAAACCTGATTAAACTCATTAGATGGCATGATAATTATCTTTTTTAGAGAAAACATAAGAAACTAAATTTATTAAATAATATTAAAAGGAAATAGTAAAATACTATTCATTGTTTGTTAAATGACTAATAGTTATATATCAAAATTAGAACAGTTCCGCCATGAATATTTAACATGGGACAGGATGCTTGAATTTTTTAAGCAGGAAAATGCTTTTTTAAAAACACGATTATCCGAAGTGGTAGATAGAAACACTGATAAAGAATTTCTTGCACTTGCAGAGCATTTTCAAAATCAATTTATAATTAAAGATGAATTTATTGATGAATTAATGCATGATATTCATGAAATGGAAGCAATAATTAAAAAGGAAGTTGTAACTGTTAAATCTTTACCTGACAAAAAAATAGAAACAAAGCATAATAAACTACGTAATGAGATTGAGTATTTGGAAAAAAACTTTGGGCAGCTTAAAAATGAATTTAATAAGTATGTAATTTCATTTTTATAGGGAGGTGTTAATTTAAAAGAGAAGCAAGTTTTTTTTCATTCAGTATAAAAATATTACCATCTTTTATTTCAATTAATTTTTCAATTTTAAAATCGCTCAGGGTCCGTATTAGCGATTCAGTTGCAGTGCCGGCAATATTGGCCAGATCTTCCCTAGAGATATGCATTGAAAAAACAGTATCAGTTTCTTTTTGATATTTCTGGCGTAGTGTCAGTAAGGCATCGGCAACACGTTTTCTTAAAGAATTGTAGGCGATATTTAATAAATGTTCTTCTTTTTCTGATACATTTTTTGCAAGTAACTGGATAAACTTTTTTTGTACTTCTGCATTAGAATGAATCAATTTTTCAAAATCTTCTCTTGATATTACTGCAATTTCAGCATCTTCAATGGTTTCAGCATTTTCTTTATAAACAGATTCTTCAAGTAATGCAGTATAACCAAAAAAATCACCTTCATTAAAAAGGCCAACTGTTAATTCTTTACCATCCTCATTTGTTTTAAAAGTTTTCACTTTACCTTTTTCCAAATAAAACAAACGCACAGGGTGGTTACCCTCGGTATATATTTTTTGTTTCTTTTTATAGTGATTTAAATTACCACTTTCGGTAAGATATTGCAATGCATTTTTGCCGCCAAATTCGGTTAACATCTGCTGAATTCCATTTACATTTGATTCATATTCTTTCTTAATAAGCTCTACTTTATTTAAACGGCTTTCTACAGCATTTAATAATTCTATATCACTAAACGGTTTAGTTATATAATCATCGGCACCCATCTCCATACCTTTTCTAAAATCACTTCTTTCGGCTTTTGCAGTTAAAAATATAAAGGGAATTCCTGCCAGGTTGGGATTTTTAGTAATAAGATGTAACACACCATAGCCATCTAATACCGGCATCATTATATCGCATATAATAACATCAGGTTTTTTTTGTAATGCAATTTCAATTCCTTTCTTTCCATTTTCGGCAGTTGCCACCGAATAACCAGCCAACTGAAGTATCTCAGCGGTATTTTCTCTTATCTCATTATTGTCTTCTATAAGCAGTAAGTGCTTCATTGTATAATTGAATTATATTAGTATTAATGTTATGTTGCTATAAATGTAATAATAAATTCCGACCCTTTTTCCAATTCACTCGAAAAAGAAATTTGTCCATCCATCAATTCGATGTATTTACCTACAATATGAAGCCCCAATCCGGTGCCCTGAATATTTATAGCATTGGTACCCCTGAAAAAGCGTTCAAATAAATGTTCCTGGTCTTCTGTTGAAATTCCTATACCACAATCTTTTACTGTAATGATGATTTCTTTTTGATTGGTAATACTGGTTATTTCAATTATGCCATTTTCAGGAGAAAACTTTATGGCATTGGATAACAGATTAAGAATTACGTTTCTTAAAAGAGAAGGATCAAGGTTAACCCTTTCGCCCCCAATGTGATTGTATTTTATATGTTGCCCGGTTTTAACCAGATTTTGCATTTCATTACAAACCACTCCCAACATTTCTTTTATATTAAACAGTGAATAGTGGCTTGTAATTTTACCATCTTCAATTTTACCAATTGATAAAAATTCATTTAGTAAATCGGTAAGGTTATTAACAGAGGATTTTATCCTATGAATATGTTTATCCCTGTTTTCCTGTTGAGCTGTTTCTGTATATTTTGCAACTAGTGAGGCCGAGGATAGAATGGTACTTAAAGGGGTACGAAACTCATGTGATGCCATAGAAACAAACCGGCTTTTTAAATCACTTAATTCTTTTTCTTTACTTAAAGCTTTGGTTAGTTCTTCTTTTGAATCTTCAAGTTGCAGTAATGTTGCCTGTAATTGTTTGGTACGCAACTCAACTTTTAGTTCAAGATCTTCATTTAGTTCTTCAATTTTTAAATTAATCGCTGCCAATTGTTCTTTTTGGAGCAAAACAGCATTCTCAATTTCTTTTCTTTTTGTATTATCAATAATAAAAGCAATGGAAAATGTGCCTTCAGTTGTAGAATAGTGACTTAAACTTATTTCTGCTGAAAATTCAGTTCCATCTTTTTTTAATGCATATAAATCTTTGCCAATACCCATTGGCCTTCGTTCGGGTTTTTTGATATAATTATTTCTGTATTGGGTATGATTGGGATGAAAGCGTTGCGGAATTAATACCTCAATTTTATTTCCTATCAATTCTTCCGGGCTTTTATAGCCAAATTGAGTAATTAAAAAATTATTGGCAAGTATAATTTCAGCTTTTTCATTAATCACCAATATTCCCATTGATGCATATTGAAAAAGTGCTTCAAATTTTTCCTTTTCTTTTAAATCTATATGTTTTGTTGTTTGTAAAGCCTTGTTCATGCAGTGATCAATAGTATTGATAAAATTACAACAATACAATCAATTAAATGAGAGAAAAAAGGAAACTATTTAATACCAACATGTTATTATAAGATAAATTTAGTGATGTATTTGGTATAAGTAATTATTCCTTTGGGTAAAATAGTAAACTAGCTGAATTCATACAATATCTTAAGCCAGTTGGTTTTGGGCCATCATCAAAAACATGTCCTAAATGAGCACCACACCTGCTGCAGTTTACTTCGGTACGTTGCATCCCATAACTGTTATCGGTAATTTCTTCCACATTATTTTTTATCGATTTCCAAAAACTTGGCCAACCGGTACCACTTTCAAATTTAGTATCCGAGTTAAACAATTCCAGGTTACAGCAAATACACTTATAAGTTCCTGATTTGTGGTTATCCCAGTATTTTCCTGTAAAAGCCTGTTCGGTTCCTTTTTTACGGGTAACCTGAAATTGTTCTGCAGTTAATTGTGTACGCCATTCAGCATCCGTTTTTTTTACTGTATATGTCTTTTTTTGTGAAAAGGTACTGCTTGAAGCGGTAATTATAAGTGCAACTATTATTAAATATTTCATTTTATTCTATTTCAATAAATTACGGAAGATGAAGATATTTAGTTTTTAAGGAATTCAATTTTTAACAAATTTAACTTTTAAATTTGTGTCTTAATAAAATTATCATACTAATGGGAATATTACGACAGGTAGCCGAGTATTTATATCTTAAAAAGAAAGATCCAAATACTCCACGCACTGGTTTTATAAAATATATGCATGGTATTAACCGGATTTCTATTTTACTTTTTTTGGTGGCTATGATAATTTTGGCAGTAAAATTGTTACGCAGGTAAAGTTATAAAACTATAAATGCTTTTTGCTGCATTGGATGAAGCATGTCCACCCTTGCTCAACAGATTTTTTAATGCACGATAATCTGTTGCAAGTTGTTCTTGTTTTTTGCTATTTGATAAAAGTTCCTTCAATTCATTTGTTAGATTTTCTACATTTAGATCTTGCTGTATTAATTCTTTCACTACTGCTTTATCCATTATTAAATTAACAAGGCCAATGTATTTTATTTTAATAAGTAGTTTTGCTATGAAATAACTAAATGAATTACCCTTATAACAAATTATTTCAGGCACAGCAAATAAAGCCGTTTCTAAAGTAGCGGTACCGCTGGTAACCAGGGCAGCTTTTGCATTGTTTAATAGTTCGTAGGTTTTATTAACAACAGAAGATACATTCTTGTAAGGAGCTAATAAATCGCTGTAAAAATTTTCATCCAGACCGGGGGCTTTGGCTACAACAAATCGGTAGGAGGGAAAATGTTTTGCAACCTCCAGCATAATCGGTAATTTCTTTAGTATTTCCTGTTTTCGGCTTCCTGGTAAAAGTGCAATGATGTTTGTTGTTAATGGTTCATTGTTAGTTATGGGTGGCTTGTTTTGGCCAACGCTCAACAACCAATTATCAATAACTTCTACCAATGGATGACCTACATACTCTACTTCAAAATTCCACTTTTTATAAAAAGCTTTTTCAAAGGGTAAGATGACAAGCATTTTATCAATATTTTCTTTAATGCTTTTTACCCTGTTTTCTTTCCATGCCCAAACCTGCGGCGATATATAATAAACGATTTTAAAGCCTTGTTTTTTTGCCCATTTTGCTATGCGTAAATTAAAACCCGGGTAATCAATTAAAATTAATACATCGGGTTTGCAGGTAAGAATATCTTTTTTACAAAATTCAATATTACGAAAGATTGCAGGCAGGTTTTTAATTACTTCCACAAAACCCATAAAAGCCAGATCTCTGTAATGCTTTACCAGTATTCCACCTGCTGATTCCATTTTATCACCACCCCAGCAACGGATATTTGTTGCAGTATCCAGTTTACGCAATTCTTTTATAAGGTTGCTGCCATGTAAATCGCCACTTGCTTCCCCGGCTATAATGTAATACTGCATAAATAGTTTTTGCAGGTGCAATTTACCATTGTTTATCTGAATTTATTTTTTAGAAACGTCAATTTTTCATTGCTTCTGTAATTACCATTTCTCAGCGTAGTATAATTTCAGATGTATAAAGAAATTGGAAGAATGCAAAGATGGGATAAATGATTGGTGGATTATTTATTAAAAACTTCAATAGTAGCATTAATACCTCTTTCTGTAATAGCATCACATTGAGGTTTTAATATATTGAAGGCGCCTTCTTTTACGGCGTATTTACCTTTTGTGTGTATTAACATGGAGCATTGTTCTGCCTGCTGTTCAGTATGACCGCAAATTTTCATTAGGGTTTCTATCACCCATTCAAAAGTATTTACTTCATCATTCCATACAATCAACGAACTGGTTTCATCTGAGTCCGTTAATAAGTCAATGGCTTCCCAGGTCTTTGTTTCAGTATGTTTTTTTGTAGCGTTCATTTGATAACTCTAAATTAATGTCATTTTCTTATAAAATACCACGAATGCAACAATTAGGGCATAATTATTGTCAACAAAATGTAGTTTATAGTATATATAATTTCACCTTTGAAACCATGTTGCGGCTAATCAAACGAAAAAAAGAAGGGACAGGTACATCTGTAAAACAGCAGGCTGTGGTATTGCCATTACATGTTGGAAATCGTAGTCTCGATTTTTTGGTGGAACTGATAAATAAAATACGTCCTGAAAATGCCCAAAACATTAATGATGCTGAACTTAAATTCAAAGCAGTATTGTATCAAATAGGGCAGGAGCGTACTTCATTATTCTCATTACGTAAAGCATTACTTAATCAGTTTGTAAACACCAATATTGTTACAGCACTTACCGAAAGCGGGATTGTTAGCAGCCGTGGTTTTGTGCAGGAACTGCTGGGTAAACTTAAGCATAAAATATTACCAGCACTACAAAGTTCAGATAACTTTTTGTTTGTAATCAATAAAATATTTTACAAAAAAAGCGATCACATTTGGGTAGATGGGATTGACCCGGTTTTGTGGAAACAGTTTTTTGAAATGCTTGGCATCCAAATTAATCTTACCGAACCGGCACTTATAAAGCAATTACAGCAATCGTTACAGTTATTAAGTTACCGTATAACTACATTAGGTTTAGAAAAGGAAATGACACATCGTTATGATAATATTGAAGATGCCATTTATCCTTTTTTAGAGCAAAACCGTTTGGCAAATGAATATTTACAAATAAGTCATGCTAGTGGAAATGTTGAATCACAACGCATATTATTAGCAAATACAGCAGAGGCATTGCACAATTGCAACCAAAGTATTCAGTGGATAAAGGACCAGCGTAGTATTTATGGAACCAGTCTTGCACAAACTTATATTATTACACGATTGCAGCAACAGATTAATCGCCTGTTTATAATTGTTGATGTACTTGATAGTGATAATGCATTAAATACAGAACGTTTTGCCGAATATTTTATAACTGTTGTGCATAATGAAAACAAAAAAAATTCATTAAAAGAATTTTTAAGTGAAAATACCGGTTACCTGGCATATCAAATTGCAGAACATGGAGGGCGCACAGGCGAAAAATATATAACAACCACACGCAAAGAATTCTGGCGCATGTTTTGGAGTGCTGCCGGAGGGGGTATAATTATTTCTTTTATTGCAGTTATTAAAAATTTATTGGGTAAATTAAAGCTTGCTCCTTTTTGGCAGGGATTTTTATACAGCACCAATTATTCACTGGGTTTTATTTTAATACAGGATACTAATTCTACTTTAGCTACCAAACAACCAGCTTATACTGCTAATAATGTTGTAAGCTCTTTTGATGTAAAAAAAATTGGAGTGCAACCCGATCTTCGAAACCTTGCTATTACCGTTGCAAGAGTTAGCCGTACACAATTGGCTTCTTTTTCCGGAAATTTAATAATAGTATTCCCACTTACTTACTTTTTGGCTATATTATTTTTTCAAATAACCGGGACTAAAATTGCAGAGGGTATTACGGCCCATAATTTATTAGTTGCCCAGCAACCCTTTCATAGTCTGGCTTTATTGTATGCCTGTTTTACCGGATTTTTTTTATTTGCAAGTGGATTAATTGCAGGTTATGTAGAAAACTATGTGGTGTATGGTAAAATTGGCGACCGCCTTCGCAGCCTTTCATCATTTAAAAGAAGCTTTGGAGAAAAAAGGCGCTATAAAATTATTCATTACATCGAAAATAATTTGGGTGCATTGATTGGTAATATTTCACTGGGTTTCTTTTTGGGTATGGCGGGATTTTTTGGAAAAATATTTGGCATCCCTTTCGATATTCGACATATTACTATTTCGGCTGCAAACAGTGCCATTGGTTTTTTTGGACTCGATCATATGGTTAGTACTAAAGAATTATGGTATACAATTTTTGGTGTGTTTTTAATCGGCTTTTTAAATTTTGCAGTAAGTTTTAGTCTGGCTTTTTTTGTAGCAGTAAAAAGCAGGGGTATTCATTTAAAAAATTATCCTGAATTTTTTGGCATTATGTGGCGTTATCTTAAAAAATATCCCGGTGATTTTATTAAAGCGCCTCTGGTGCGTAAGGCTGATGAGTTAAAATAAGTTGTTTTTTGAATTAAGTATAACACTCAATTCAATTAATAGCAGCAGTAAACTTAATTATTAGGTTCTCCATTTTAAATATCCGGATATGAAATACTTAACCTTGGTCATACTACCATGTTTTATCATTGGGCTACTGTTGAATTATAGAAAGATTAATCAATAAGATTGAAAAATGTATTCCTAACCCAAAATAAAATATTGAGTTAAGTCTTTTTAATAAATTGTAAGAGTTAAGTAATTAAAATTAGCTGGGGTGTATAAATGGAAGTTTACCGATGTACCTTTAAATTGACTGGATTTATGTTAGTGTGTCAAAAAATATTCGTAATTATACTTTATGTATAAAATGCTTTTGTTCGTATGTTGTTATATTTCTTCACAGGCTTATAGCCAAACGCCTGCAGCGTATTTAAAAAGAGCTGGGAATAAATTTGCAGTAAAAGACTTTAAAGGTGCGATAACAGACTACAATAATGCAATTGCAATTAATCCAAAAGATGCTAAAGCCTATTGCTACCGGGGCGTTGCAAAAGATTCATTAAGCGACTACAAAGGCGCGATGGCTGATTACAGTAAAGCAATTGAAATTGATTCCGAAGACCCGGATCCTTTTAAAAACAGAGGTTTTATTAAGGAACAACAAAAAGATTACTTGGGTGCCATCAAAGATTACAATGATGCCATTAATCTTAATGCTAAAGATGCTGGTGTTTATATCAGCAGGGGCCGTGTAAAAGATCAAATAAAAGATTATATAGGAGCTTTGGTAGATTACAATAGAGCCCTGCAATATAATCCGGAATTTTCAAATGCTTACCTAAACAGGGGGAATACGAAAAATCACCTGAAAGACCACGAGGGAGGGATTGCCGACTATGACAAAGCCATAGCAATTGATCCAAATTATGCTGGCGCCTATTTTAACAGAGGGCTTACTAAAATTTTATTAAAGAAAAAAGTTGAGGGTTGCAATGACCTTAGAAAGGCTCAGGAAATGGGATACGAAAAAACGTATAAGGTTATAAAAAAATATTGTAAATAAAACTCTGCCTGGCGACTTGTAATTCTAAACTTCTTATATTTCTATTTTCTGAATTGCATTTTATTTAGTTATTGAATATTGCCCTTAATTCCAATACAATAATTGGTTAAGAAATTCGTTAATTTTACCTGCATATAATAGTTTAAATCTTTTTGTTCAATAGATAAAATTATTTGAGTTTTGTGTGTGTTCTCTAAATATATACCATGAAATCTTCCGCATCCAGTTTACCAGGGCTTAACTCATTAAGGGGAATAGCTGCTTTAGGGGTGGCGGTTTTTCATTTTCAGATATATATTATACGGTTTATTGATATAGAGAAAAGCATGTTCGTTAATAAATTGTATTTAATGGTTGACCTGTTCTTTATAATGAGTGGTTTCATTATAATGCATGTTTATAAGGAACAGTTTGCACAGAAAGGTATAAAAGCAGCTTTCAAAAAATTTATTGTAGCCAGGTTTGCACGCTTATACCCTTTACATCTGTTAACACTTTTGTTATTAATAGTGGGGTTTTTAATATTGGGTGTTAACCCGCATGGTGCATATAGCCCACAAGCTATTATAAGTCACACACTTTTACTCCAATCATTGCCATTTAATAAAGAACTTACTTGGAATATTCCTTCCTGGAGCATAAGTGCTGAGTGGTGGTCATATATGTTATTTCCCTGGTTGTGTTTACTTTTAGTAAAAAATAAAAGACTCGGTATATTTCTGATAATGATGGGTATCATTGCCAGTTATATTTTATTAATCTTTTATGTACCCCGTACTGATATTGATACTAAATTGGGTTGGCTAAATAATTTGGACATAACTTTTGATTTTGGTTTTTTACGAGGTATTGCAGGATTTATGACAGGGATGCTTTTATATTTATTTTACAGCCTCAATTGGGTTAAAAAAATATTCAGTTCTGATATTTTTTGCGCAATTTATGTTGTGTTAATTATTATTAGCCTTCATATAGGATTACCCGATATTATTTTTGTGCCGGGCTTTTGTTT
>JAYUTC010000218.1:0-10840 GCA_043755395.1 Ferruginibacter sp. | reverse complement strand
TAGGATAGCCGCCACTGGCAATACAAATAAAATCAGCATATAAAATATTGTGATCAGCAATACCAATTTCAAATGGAGATTGCATTTTTTCAATGTGTCCACTACCGATTGCCAACTGCTTTACTTCTGCATTTAATAAAATTTTTACCCCATATTTATTTGCTTCCATTAACAGGCAATCTATAATTGTTTGAGAGGTGTTAGATACCGGGAACATTCTGCCATCGGTTTCAATTTTTAATTCCACCCCTCTTTCTTTGAACCATTCAATAGTATCTGTTGTAAAAAAATGGTGAAATGCTTTTTTTAAAAACACGCCTCCCCTGGGATATTTTTTTACTATATCAGTTATACTAAAACAGGCATGGGTTAAATTACAACGGCCACCACCACTAACTTTTACTTTACTTAATAATTTATTTGTCTTCTCTAACAAAGTAACCTCTAAAGAAGGATTCATTCTGGCAGCATTAACTGCACAAAAAAAACCCGCTGCTCCACCGCCAATAATTACCAACCGTTTTTTACTCATCTATTTTGTATCTTAACTTATAAATTTACAACTAATCTCTACATGACCAGTTCAATTACAAAAAAGCAGCTAAAAGAAATACCTGTAATTTCCTACGAAAAGATAAGAGAACATTTAAAAACAGGTGACATTTTTTTTGCCAGTGGAAGCTATTCTTTCTCAGGCATAATACAATGGCTTACTAAAAGCACCTGGAGCCACGTTGCTGTAATTTATAAAGATGAAGAATTAGGAAGAGTTTTGGTTTTGGAAGCTGAGCCTAAAGTAGGAATAAGATTAATTCCTTTATCAAAATATTTAAATGATTATAATGGTAAAAAGCGTCCTTACAAAGGACAAATATCCATTGCAAAATTAAATATAGATTTAGAAAAAGAAAAATTGAATAAGGGGATAAGTTTTGGGTTAGATGAGTTAACGCGGCCTTATGATAATTTTGAAATTTTCAGAATTATGATCCGCATTTTATTTCATGTAAGCCGAAGAGAAAAAAACAGGAACTACATCTGCAGCGAACTGGTAAGAGACATTTTTGCAAAGGCTGGAGTAATCATCCAATATAAAGACACTTATATAAGTCCTGATAATGTTTGGTGTGATGAAAGAATAGAAATGAAATACAGGATTTTATAAATTAATAATCGGAACATAGGTTGAGATTTGCTTTTTCTGCTGCTTCTATTTCGGTAAATGAAGATAAAATATCGGCTTTACCTTTTTGAATACATATAGCATGTTCGTAGTGTGCTGCAGGTTTACTATCCTCGGTCCTAATCGTCCAGCCGTCAGCGTCATGATAAATATTTTTTGTTCCAAGATTTATCATTGGCTCAATTGCTATAACCATACCTTCTTTTAATTTTGCACCTGTTCCTCTTTTGCCATAATTTGGCACCTGTGGATCTTCATGCAATTTTCTTCCAAGGCCATGCCCTACCAATTCTCTAACAACACCATAACCATGCTCTTTTTCTGTATAATGCTGTACTGCAAAGGCTATATCACCAACCCGGTTTCCATGAATTGCTTTTTCTATCCCTTTATATAACGATTCTTTAGTCACTCTTAATAATTGCTTTAATTCCGGGCTTATTTCCCCAATTGCAAAAGTATAGGCACTATCTCCATGAAACCCATTTTTAAAAACTCCAACATCTACAGAAACAATATCTCCTTCTTTTAGCACTTCCTTAGTTGGAAATCCATGTACAACTGCATCATTTACTGAAATACAACAGGCAAATGGAAAATCATGATACCCCTTAAATGAAGGAGTTGCTCCATTATCAGCTATAAATTTTTCTGCAAATTGATCCAGTTCTAAAGTAGAAATACCTGGTTTAATTATTTTAGCTAATTCTGCCAAAGTTTTACTTACCAGTAAATTGCTTATTCTCATCAACTCAATCTCTGCCTTGGTTTTATAATGAATCATCGCCTGTTATTTATAACAAACCCCGACTTGATTTGTCGGGGCTTAATATTATCTGTTAAGTCCCCAATGGGGAAATAAATTATATAGTTGTTGCAGCCTGTCTGCCTTGTATCCTGCCACTGGTCATTAAACCATCATACTGACGCATTAATAATTGCGTTTCAATTTGTTGCAATGTATCTAATACTACACCAACCATAATCAATAATGAAGTTCCACCAAAGAATGTTGAAAAGCTTTGTGTCATACCAACAAAGGCTACCTGGCAAATACCCGGTAAAATTCCCACAAAAGCCAGTAAAACAGCACCAGGTAAAGTAATTCTGTCCATAATAGTGCCAATATAATCAGCAGTTGGTTGCCCGGGTTTTACTCCAGGAATAAAACCATTATTACGCTTCAATTCATCCGCCATTTGCTTAGGGTTAAATATTAAAGCAGTATATAAAAAAGTAAAGGCAATTACAGCCACAGAATAAATGAGCATGTACCAAATATTAGTATGGTCATTTAAAAAACTTGCCTGAGTTGTATTTCCTAAGCCTGTAATAAAAGCTATTAAAAATAATATTGCCTGAGCAAAAATGATCGGCATTACACCAGATGCATTTACTTTAAGTGGTAAAAAATTTCTTGCCCCACCAAACTGCCGATTACCCACAATTTGTTTTGCATAATTAACAGGAACCCTTCTTGTACCCTGAATCAGCATAATTAAACCCATAATAACAGCAATAAGAAATACAATTTCAATCAACATGATCAATAATCCTCCTGCACCTCTGGTTGTTCTGGAGGCCCATTCCTGTACAATTGCCTGTGGCAATCTTCCTAAAATACCAATCATGATGATTATAGAAGTTCCGTTACCTAATCCTTTATCAGTAATTTTTTCGCCAAGCCACATTACAAACAATGTACCTACAGTAAGAATAACAACAGTTGAAAGCCAGAAATAATTACTGTATGCAGGAATTAAAGCACCCCCATAAGTTGAAGTTAAAAAACTAATATATGCTATGGCTTGAAAAGCTGTAACCCCAACAGTAAGATAACGGGTCCATTGATTAATTTTCTTTCTGCCGCTTTCACCTTCTTTTTGAATTTTTGCAATTTGCGGAACAAGAATAGTCATCAATTGCATAAAAATTGATGCTGATATATAAGGCATGATTCCTAATGCAAAAATGGAAGCCCTGTTAAAGGACCCACCTACAAAAGTATCCAGCAAACCCAAGAGGCCTCCGGATGTTTTTGAATTACCCTTGGCAAGATTTGCTAATTCATTGGGATTGATACCAGGTAACACTATATGAGTACCAATTATATAAATGAATATCAGTAAGAGTGTAAAAGTAATTTTATTACGTAATTCCTCAATACTCCAGATATTTTTTAGTGTTTTTATAAACTTCTTCACAGATTTAAAACTATTTAAATGTTTTGCGCTAAATTAAAAAGACGCATTATTAAATGCGTCGGGCAAATATCGTGAAATTATTTAACTATCTCAACAGAACCTCCGGCGGCTTCAATTGCAGCTTTTGCTTTTTCACTTACTGCATTTACTTTAAAAGTAAATTTCCCTTTCAATTCACCATTTCCCAAGACCTTAACACTGTCAAACTGACTAATGATTCCGTTAATATATAAATTCTGAAGATTGAATTCAGTAATGCTATATTTTTCAGAAAGATGATCAATTTGACCCAGGTTTAATACTTTAAACTCAATACGGTTATTATTTTTAAACCCACGTTTTGGAATACGGCGTTGAATAGGCATCTGTCCACCTTCATGTGCCATTTTGCTTTTATAACCGGCACGGCTTTGTCCACCCTTATTACCTTTTGTAGATGTACCGCCTTTTCCACTGGCTTCACCACGTCCTATTCTTTTTTCTTTGTGTGTTGCGCCTTTTGCAGGCTTAAGTGTATGTAATTTCATTGTACCTATTTTAAACTTACGCCCCGGGTAAACGGGGCTCGCTGTTAATAATATATTTAAAGTAAAGATTAGGCTAACTCTTCCACTTTTACAAGATGGTTAACTTTATTAACCATACCTAAAATTTGTGGCGTAGCCTCTACTTCAATTGAAGCATTCATTTTTTTTAAACCTAAAGCTGCCATTGTTCTTTTCTGGCGCTCCGATCTGTCGATTACACTTTTAACCTGTGTTACTTTTATCTTTTTCATTTTATTAAGTTGTAAGTTTTAAGTTATTGGTTGTAGGTATAAAATCTTTCTTATAACTTACAACTTAGTACTTATAACTTTTTATCCGTTAAATACTTTCTTTAAAGAAATGTTACGTGTTTTTGCAACGGCTATAGGCTCACGTAAAGTAGCTAATGCTTTAAAAGTTGCTTTAACCACATTATGAGGATTGGCAGAACCAAGGTTTTTTGCCAATACATCAGTAATACCTGCTGCTTCCAAAACCGCTCTCATACTTCCTCCGGCTATAACACCAGTACCATGTGCTGCTGGTTTAATATATACTTTTGCTGCACCTTCTTTACTCAATTGATCATGAGGTATAGTACCATGCATCAATGGAATTTTAATTAAATTCTTTTTAGCATCTTCAATGCCTTTAGTAATGGCTTCCTGTACCTCTTTAGCTTTTCCTAAACCATGACCTACAACACCTGCTTCGTTTCCAACAACTACCAGGGCCGAAAAACTAAAAGCACGACCACCTTTTGTAGTTTTAACCACACGGTTGATAGCAACCACTTTATCTTTTAATTCAAGATCGCCTGCCTTTACTTTATTTACAATTAAATTTGACATTTATATCGATTTACGATTTTTAATTTACTATTATAGATTTGCTATTGATAATGCAGCTTAAATCTTACTGCTGTAATTTTCAATTTAAAATTGAAGACCACCTTCTCTTGCTCCTTCGGCTACTGCCTTTACCCGTCCGTGATAGATATATCCTCCACGATCAAATACTACTGTTGTAATACCTAACTCTTTTGCCTTTATTGCAATTGCTGCGCCTACCAGTTTACTCTTTTCTGTTTTAGGCGTTTTTTGGGCTGCAATATCTTTTTGTTTTGATGATGCCGCTGCCAGTGTTACACCGTTGGTATCGTCAATTAACTGAGCATAAATATCAGTGTTGCTTCTAAAAACGCTCAATCTTGGTTTTGCTGCTGCACCGCTAATTTTTTTACGAATGCGGTATTTAATTTTTATCCTTGCGCTACCTTTTGAATTCATAATCTTTTATTTTAAGTTTCTCCGATACTGCCGGAGATGAATTTCGTTAATCCGTTTCTTGTTTAATCCGTTTGTTAGGATCAGAATTTATTTACCAGCAGATTTACCTGCTTTTCTTCTCAACACTTCACCGGCAAATTTTACACCTTTACCTTTATATGGTTCTGGCTTACGTAAACTTCTGATTTTTGCACAAACCTGTCCAATCAATTGTTTATCTATACTTTCGAAACTAATCATTGGATTTTGACCCTTTTCCTGAGAAGTAGTAACTTTTAATTCTTTAGGAATTTCAAAAATAATATTATGAGAATATCCTAATGCAAGATCTAAAAGATTGCCCTGATTAGATGCTTTAAAACCCACCCCTACCAGTTCAAGTTTTTTTGTATAACCTTCTGTAACACCTAAAACCATATTACTGATTAAGGAACGATACAATCCATGCATAGCACGGTGACGTATTTGCTCAGTAGGACGTACAACTTCTACAACCCCTTCTTTTAATTCAATTTTAATATCCCTGTCAACTGTTTCTTTTAATTCTCCTTTGGGTCCTTTAACGGTAACTACGTTATCGTTATTTACCGTTACTGTAACACCAGTTGGAATAATTACCGGTTTTTTTCCTATTCTGCTCATTGTCGATTTTTTAATTTGTTTTAATTCGATTTGTGTTCAGCCACGACTGAGGCTTAATTGTCAAATCATTTTTATTATCTCTAAACCAATAAACAACATTTTTTAGTTTACTGGCTTGATAGCTTAGTAAATGTTACAAAGAACCTCTCCTCCAACATTCTGAGCCTTTGCTTCTTTATCAGTCATTACTCCTCTTGATGTAGAAATTATAGCAACACCCAATCCATTCTTCACACGCTTGAATTCTTCTGGTTTTGCATAGGTACGCAATCCCGGACGACTAATTCTTTCCAGACTTTGTATTACAGGTAATTTTGTTGATTGATCATATTTTAATGCAATCTTTATAATACCCTGTTTCTTGTCATCTTCAAATTTGTACTTAAGGATATATCCTTTATCGTACAATATTTCAGTAATACGCTTCTTTAAATTGCTGGCAGGTATTTCTACAATACGATGATTAGCCATTTGTGCGTTGCGTATTCTTGTTAAATAATCTGCTATCGGATCAGTAACCATTGTTATTTTAATTAATTGATTAAATAAATTTTTTCAATGCGATATCCTTTTGGATACTTGATACCTGATTTTGGATTAAACGCTGAAACTTATATAATTTTATCCAATATCCTGTATCGTTTTTTACCAGCTCGCTTTAGTAACACCCGGTATTTTACCCTGAAGTGCCATATCCCGAAACTGATTTCTGGAAAGACCAAAGTGCCTCATATATCCTCTTGGTCTGCCTGTTAGCTGACAACGGTTTCTTAAACGAACAGGAGAAGCATTTTTTGGTAATAAATCCAAAGCTGCATAATCACCCGCTGCTTTTAAGGCTGTTCTTTTTTCAGCATATTTGACAACTATTGCTTCACGCTTTTTTTGCCTGGCTTCAATTGATTTTTTTGCCATGTTTTATTAATATTATTTTTTTATATTTTTAAATGGCATACCCAATTCTTTCAGCAATTCAAATGCTTCTTCATTGGTTTGGGCAGTTGTTACAAAAGTGATATCCAAACCGGTAATTTTATTTACCTTATCAATATCAATTTCAGGAAAAATAATTTGTTCAGTAACTCCTAATGTATAGTTGCCACGTCCATCAAAAGATTTATCATTAATTCCTTTAAAATCACGTACACGTGGCAATGATACAGAAACAAGTCTGTCTAAAAATTCATACATTTTAACTCCACGAAGTGTAACCCTTGCACCAATGGGCATATTTTTACGCAACTTAAAGTTTGAAATATCTTTTTTAGACATTGTTGCTACGGCTTTTTGACCTGTAACACTTGATAACTCATCAATTGCTATATCAATCAATTTTTTATCTGTCACTGCTCCATTAACACCACGATTCAAACAAATCTTGGTTAGTTTGGGGGCTTGCATAACAGTTTTATAACTGAATTTTTTCATTAAAGCAGGTATCACTTCTTTAGTGTACCTGTCTGCTAACCTGGCAGTGTTTGTTGTAGTGCTCATTATTTAATTACCTCCCCTGATTTTTTTGAAATTCTAACTAATTTTCCATTTTCACGGGTACGCTTAACTTTAGTTGGCGCTCCTGTTTTAGCATCCCAAAGCATAACATTACTGATAGCAATAGGAGCCTCTTTTTTTATAATACCGCCTTTGGTATTTTGAGACGTAGGCTTGGTATGTTTGGTAATGATGTTTACACCTTCAACCAAAACACGACCTTTTTCTAAAATAATCTCCAGTACTTTACGGGGCTTTTTCAAATCTTTATCTTCACCAGTAATAACTACTACTGTATCGCCTTTTTTTATACTGTACTTTGGTTTAAATCTTGTGCTCATTTTTTTATTTAGCTTTTGACCTATAGCCACGGCTACAAGCGATTACTTTTTATTTTTGAATACTGTTGCATACTGCCCCAGTTGATATTATAAAACTTCAGGTGCCAATGATATAATTTTCATATACCCTTTATCTCTTAATTCTCTGGCCACGGGCCCAAAAATACGAGTACCTCTTGGTTCATCCGATGCATTTAATAATACTACAGCATTATCATCAAAACGGATATAAGAACCATCTTTACGTCTTAATTTATTTTTTGTTCTAACAATTACAGCTTTGCTAACTGTTCCTTTTTTAATACCACCTGCAGGCATGGCATCTTTAACAGTTACAACTATTTTATCTCCAATTTTAGCATAATCCTGTCCACTATTACCCAAAACACGTATACATAGCACTTCTTTTGCACCGCTGTTGTCTGCTACATTTAGTCTGCTTTCTTGCTGAATCATCTTATTTTATTTTAAATTTCAGATCGTCGATTTTTGAAATCATTTAATCCAAAACAATATTTAATTATCTGAAAAATTACGTTTCGCATCAAATTTGAAACCGCAAATTTTATTTTACTTTTTCTACTACTTCTACTAATCTCCAGCGCTTTGTTTTACTCATTGGCCTTACTTCCATAATCTTTACAGAATCACCAATACTGCACTCATTTTTTTCATCATGAGCATGAAACTTTGTACTCTTTTTTACAAATTTTCCATAAAGCGGATGCTTTACTTTTCTTTCCACATTAACAGTTATGGTTTTATCCATTTTATTACTGGATACCACTCCTAATTTTGTTTTTCTTAAATTTCTTTCAGCCATATTGCTACTTTTTATGGTTTAATTAAACCCCTGATTGTTGTTGTTTTAATGCTGTTTTCAGTCGGGCAACATCTCTCCTTAATGAACGGATACTTTGTGGATTCTCCAATGGAGAAATTGCATGGGCAAATGAAAGCTTTTTCAAACGCAATTCATCTTCCTGGATCTTTGCTTTTAGATCAGCCTCGCCTAAACCAGTAAGGCTTTTTACAAAATCAACTTTCTTCGCCATTTTATTTAAAATTTTCTTTTTTCAGTTTTATTTAACCAGTTTTAATTTTATAAAAGTTTAAAACTGCTTTATGCCTGGAAATCGTGACGCACTACAAACTTGGTTAAAATAGGTAGCTTTTGTGCAGCCAGAGCAAATGCTTCTTTTGCAACCTGTTCAGTAACCCCATCACATTCAAAAATTATTCTTCCGGGTTGTACAATTGCAGCCCATCCTTCCGGGTTACCTTTACCCTTACCCATCCTTACTTCGGCGGGTTTTGCTGTAATAGGTTTATCAGGAAAAATTCTAATCCACACATTTCCTTCACGTTTCATGTGACGGGTTAATGCCTGACGAGCACTTTCTATTTGACGGTTTGTTAACCAAACACTATCTAATGCTTTTAAACCAAAAGTGCCAAAGGCCAGGGTAGCACCACGTTTGGTGTCGCCCTTCATTCTGCCTTTTTGCGTCTTTCTGTGTTTCGTTCTTTTCGGTGATAACATCTTACTTCTATTTTAGATTTTTGACTGTCGATTATTTATCTTCTTCAATCAGAATCAGTATTAAATTTTTCTATTTTACCTGTATTTTCAGTTAAACCTGAAATCACAAATTATTATCTTCTTCCTCCTCCACCGCCACTTCCACCACGGTTTCCGCCACCACCTCTTCTGTCACCTCCACCACCTCTTCTATCGTCTCTTCTATCATCTCTTCTATCAAATCCTCCCTGTCTTTCACCAGCACCACCTTCTTTACCACCACCAGCAATTACATTTGGATTTAAATCTCTTTTTCCTAATACCTCGCCTTTACATATCCAAACTTTAACGCCAATTTTACCATACACTGTCAAGGCAAATACATTAGCGTAATCAATATCCATACGTAAAGTATGCAAAGGTGTACGGCCTTGTTTAATTTCTTCGCTACGTGCAATCTCTGCACCACCCAAACGTCCACCTACTTTTACTTTAATTCCTTCGGCACCCATACGTAAAGCAGATGCAATAGACATTTTAATGGCTCTTTTGTAATTGATACGATTTTCCAATTGGCGGGCAATTGTATCAGCAACAATATTTGCATCAAGTTCCGGACGGCGAATTTCTAAAATATTTATCTGCACATCTTCTTTACCACATAATTTTTTCAACTCCTCTTTAATTCTGTCAACTTCACCGCCACCTTTACCAATGATAATACCTGGCTTGGAAGTATGAATGGTAATAATTAATTTATTAAGAGTACGCTCAATTACAATTTTAGAAATGCCTCCTTTGTTAATACGGGCATTAAGATAATTTCTGATTTTATGATCTTCAATTAATTTTTTTGGATAATCCGTTTTATTAGCAAACCAGTTACTGTCCCAACCACGAATGATTCCTAACCTGGCACCTATTGGATTTGTTTTTTGACCCATATTACTTGGTTAATTCTTTTAATTATTAATTTTTAGTTGCTTTAGTATCTACAATTACTGTTACGTGATTACTACGTTTACGAACCCTGTAACCACGACCTTGTGGTGCCGGACGCATACGCTTGATTACCCTTGCTGCATCAACCATTATTGTTTTTACAACAAGTGCATTTTCATCGCCACCTTCATTTTTTGATTTCCAGTTGCTAATGGCAGACATTACCAATTTGCGTAAAGGAACAGCCGGATGTTTTGGATTATGTTCCAAAACGGCTAATGCTTTTTCAACTTCCATTCCACGGATCAAATCCACCAGTAAACGCATTTTACGGGGCGAAGTGGGATAATTGTTCAATTTTGCTACTGCTTCCATTTTTTTATTAAATTTTAAGTGGTAAGTGGTAAGTGGTAAGTGTTGTACCTATTACTTAATACTTATTACTTCTTATGCTATCTTTTTACTTGAGTGACCTCTAAAATTTCTTGTTGGTGCAAATTCTCCTAATTTATGTCCCACCATAAATTCTGTTACATAAACAGGTATAAATTTATTACCGTTGTGTACAGCAAAAGTTTGTCCTACAAAATCAGGAGTAATGGTACTTCTTCTGCTCCATGTTTTAACAACACCTTTTTTTCCTTTTCCTTCAATTATAGCCTGAACTTTTGCTTCAAGTTTTGCTTCTACATAAGGACC
>JAYUTC010000217.1:0-4323 GCA_043755395.1 Ferruginibacter sp. | reverse complement strand
AAAAAACAAATAGCTCAGTTTGCTTATAAATTAGAGCCAGTGGCTTATCCTGCAAATCCGGAAAATGCATTTAAAATAAATGGCGTACCGGATATTTTAAGCATTGGTAATAATAAATTACTGGTAGTAGAAAGGTCTTTTTCAACAGGCAGATTACCCTGTACAATAAAAATATTTATTGCCGGATTAAATTCAGCAACAAATATAAAAGATATTGCATCACTTAAAGAAGAAAGCAATTTTGTGCCTGTAACAAAAAAGTTATTGTTAAATATGGACTACCTGGGTATTTATACCGATAATATTGAAGGGGTAACGTTTGGCCCTAAACTGCCCAATGGACACAAAACATTAATATTTATAACCGATAATAATTTTAATGAGGTAGAAAAAACACAACTATTTTTATTTGAAGTTATAGAATAAAATAAAACGTTGTGATAAAAAGCGATAAAATATAGTTGCTTATTATTTTTACCGGCTAAAATTAACCTCATTAAATATAACTTTGTATATAAACTATTTTATGATGATAATTAAACGGTTAAAGAATATACTTCTGCTTTCCCTATTTTGTTACCTCCCTTTTACATCTGCGGCATGGGGTGTTTTGGGGCACAGAATTATAGGACAAATAGCTGACAGCTATCTTACTAAAAGCACTAAAAAAGCAATAAGAGAAATATTGGGAACCGAGTCAATTGCCATGGCAAGTAATTGGCCCGATTTTATTAAATCTGACCCAGCATACAATTATCTTTCTAACTGGCATTATATTAATTTTAAGAGTGGTCTTGATGCCGATAATTTTAAAGCTTTCCTTGGTGCTGATACAGCAACAGATGCCTATACAAAAATAAATTTTATTGTTGCAGAACTAAAAAATAAACAATTGGCTAAGGAAAAAAAAGTTTTATATCTGAGATTGCTGATACATTTGGTTGGTGATGTTCATCAGCCATTACATGCTGGAAGACCGGACGACCAGGGCGGCAATAAAATAAAAATATTATGGTTTAATGCAGCTAATAATTTACATACAGTTTGGGATACCCAGCTTATTAATTTTCAACAATTAAGTTATTCCGAATACGCAACTGCTATTAATTTTACAACAAAAGAGTTGCGTAAAAATCTTCAGCAACAGCCACTTTCCACATGGTTATTTGAATCGTACAGGATTGCAGAGAATATTTATGGTGATATTAGGGAGCCCGATCAAAAATTAGATTATGCCTATAACTTTAAATATATAGATACGCTTAATGAACAATTACTTAAAGGTGGTGTAAGGTTGGCAGGGCTGTTGAATGATATTTTCAGGAACTAAAATTTTAAGAAAATAAAAAATTAATATCCTCTTACATTTTTCCCCTCCATATAATTCATAAAGGCTTTATTACAAACACGGTTACCTCCCGGTGTTGGGTAATTGCCGGTAAAATACCAATCGCCGGTATTAGTAGGGCATGCTTCATGCAGGCTTTCAATTGTTTGGTAAATAACCTGAATAGGAATGTCTAAATCTTTAGGAGTAATTAATTCAGCAATTTTTTTCGACATTTCTTTAAGCGAAAAAGGCTTATAAATTTCACGAACTATGTTTTGGGTATGTAGCTGATTATTACGTTGTAACTCTTTACACTTATTTAATGAATCAACTAATATGTACTCCTGTTTGGTATCATGCAATAATTCCACTGCTGCTTTAAAGGCAATAAAATCTCCCATTTTACTCATATCTATACCATAACAATCGGGGTAGCGTATTTGCGGTGCAGAGGAAACAATAATTATTTTTTTAGGTTGCAAACGGGAAAGCATACGTATAATACTTTCTTTAAGAGTGGTGCCTCTAACTATGCTGTCATCTATTACTACAAGGGTATCCTCATTTTTTCTTACTGTGCCGTAGGTAATATCATACACATGCTGTACCATTTCATTACGGCTTGCATCCTCAGTAATAAAAGTGCGTAACTTAACATCTTTAATGGCAATTTTTTCAAATCTAATTTTTCGGGTAATCATTTCTGTTAATTTCTCTTCATCAAAATCTTTCCCCCAGCTTGTAATTCGTTCAATTTTTATTTTATTTAAATAATCCTCTGCCCCCTTTAATAAACCATAAAAAGCTGTTTCGGCTGTGTTTGGTATAAAAGAAAATATGGTATTTTTTAAATCATATTTAATAACTTTTAAAATAACATCACTCAAATTATAGCCTAAGGCAATTCTTTCTCTGTAAATTTTTTCATCACTGCCCCGGCTAAAATAAATACGTTCAAAACTACAGGCATTTCTTTCTTTAGGTTCCACAATCTGTTCAATGGCATAACCGCCATCCGCTTTTACAATTAACGCATTTCCGGGCATTAATTCCTGTACTTCGTTTTCGCCAACATTAAAAGCGGTTCTAATTGCAGCTCTTTCACTTGCTGCCACTATAACATCTTCGTTTATGTAGTAGTAAGATGGACGTATGCCATGTGCGTCTCTCATTACAAAAGCATCGCCATTGCCCACCAATCCGCTAAAATTAAAACCTCCATCAAATAAGGGCACGGCCTTTTTTAAAACTTTAGCAATATCCATATGTCCCGGAAATGCCTCATCTGCTTTAACTAAAAAATGATGTAACACTTCCATCATGGCTGCCAAATCACTCTGGCGCTGAAATTCTCCTGGGTCAATATTCACCAGTCCAAATAACTCTTCGGTATTTACTAAATTAAAATTTCCTGCGAGGGCTAAATTTCTTGCCGGTATGGTGTGTCGTTTAATAAAAGGGTGGCAAAATTCCGCATTGTTTTTTCCTTGTGTTCCATATCTTAAATGCCCCAACAAAACCTCTCCTAAAAAATTTACATGCCCCTTCATAAGGCCCGGATGATTTTTTATATCGGGCTGGTATTTTTCTATTTCAGTGATTTCTTTTCCTATTTGCAAAAACAAATCGGCAATAGGTTGGTTGGCGCTGCTGCGTATACGATGTAAAAAAGGATAGCCCGGTTCAGTATTTAATTTTACAGTAGCAATTCCTGCACCATCCTGGCCACGGTTATGTTGTTTTTCCATCAGCAGGTACAGCTTGTTTAAGCCATACAATACTGTGCCATATTGTTGTTGAAAATAACTGAAAGGTTTGCGGAGCCTGATAAAAGCCAAACCGCATTCGTGTTTAATTTCGTCGCTCATGATGAAGAGTGAGGCGCAAAGTTATGGTATACATTTTTGTAAAAATGAATTTGTTTAAAATAAAAAATCCAGGTATATTTTATCCCGGGATTTTAAAAAATAGTAAACAATATATTTTAATGATAACATTTATTTTATAATCCACTTAAACAAAATCCAATTTGAAATGGCTTTATCTGCGGCCCCACACCATCTTTTAATAAACTATTTATCTGATAGCTACCAAAGAGGGAGACGTTTCCAAATCCTATACGGCCCGTAGCAGAAAATCGGGTTGAATTAAAAAAGTGTTTATCGCTTTCTTTTGCAGTATAGTTATTTACAGTGCTGCCATTTTTGTTTTGTAAAGTTTTTCCTTTGGTGTGCACATTTAATAAAGTACCCACTTTTATACCAATAGCAGCTTTTAAACTTTTATTGTTTTTTAATGGTTTGTTTACAAACCTTAATTCAATTGGGATTTCTAAAAATGTTGTGGTCATTTTATATTTTTTAAAATGATCTGTAGAATCTAAAGAAGTAAAAGGAAGCTTGGGTGAAGAGGTTTTAATATTAATATTATATTTTTCAAAATACATATTACTGGTTCCAATTCCTAGCCCAAAAGCAGCACTGAAACGGGGATTATTTTTAAATGGTTTATCCATCATAATATAAACATTGGCACCCCTGGATAATCCTTTTTTATGGTCTTTAATACTATCTGGCATTGCTCCCCAATAGTCGGTACTAAATTGAAGCATAAGATGATCACCCGAACGATTAGCTAAATCAATTTTACCGGGATTCTTTTTGTTTTGTGCAAAAGCGGCTGTTACAGATATAAAAGCAATAAGAATAAGTACTATTTTCTTCATAATTAATTTTGAAGGTGCAAAATAACGTCAAATAATCTAATGAAGCGTTAAATTAAACAGCTTTGATTATATTTGCACCCTCAAACTCAGGTTTGCGTTACAAAATTGTTCTTAAAAATATATTTACTAATACCAGATAGTATATTATTAAAATAGTTTCTTTAGTAATAAAGAAAGGGCCTATAGCTCAGCTGGTTAGAGCACCTGACTCATAATCAGGGGGTCCCTGGTTCGAGCCCAGGTGGGCCCACAAAACGCCTCGAAAATT
>JAYUTC010000216.1:0-4378 GCA_043755395.1 Ferruginibacter sp. | reverse complement strand
TCTGCTGCACCATCTTTACCGGGTAACGGGCCAAGGCATTTTGAATTTGCCCCCAATAATAAATTTGCTTACCTGATGGAAGAAATGACCGGCACAGTAGTTTGTTACAAAGCTAACAATGGCAACTTACAATTTGTGCAACGAATTAGTGCATTGCCTGCCGGGTTTAAAGGCGCTATTGGCAGTGCCGACATTCATATATCTGCCAATGGTAAATTTTTATACTGCAGTAACCGTGGCGATGCCAACAGCATCAGTATTTTTACAATCAATCCTGCTACCGGAAAATTAACATTAAGCGGCCATCAATCTACGTTAGGTAAAACGCCCCGTAATTTTAATTTTGACCCCAGCGGTAATTTTTTATTAGTGGCTAATCAAAATACTGATGATATTGTAATTTTTAAAATTGATAAAAAGACAGGCATGTTAACCGATACGGAAAAAAGGATTAATGTGGGTAATCCGGTTTGTTTGAAGTGGATAAAATAAGATACCATATTTTTATTTGGCGTCTCTGTTTATCTCGTCCAACCTTGGCCTTAAACGTTTTTTACTTTTATTAAAAACCATCATCCCTTTATCAATCCCTTTGCGCAATTCTTTTTGTTCTTGAATGGGTAATTTGTAAACAGTTTGACAGGATTGGCTGCAGCAGCCATCGTACTTTGTATTACAGGCTTGGCATTGTATAAATAATAAATGGCAGCCATCGTTTTTACAGTTGGTATGTGTATCTGCCGGCTTGCCGCACTGGTGGCATTTAGCAATTACATCTTCGGTAATGCGCTCTCCCAGTCTGTCGTCGAACACAAAATTTTTTCCAATAAATTTGCTGGGTAAGTTATTTTCCCTGGCCTGTTTGGCGTAATTGATTATGCCGCCTTCTAAATGAAATACATTTTTAAACCCATTGTGCAGCATATAAGCACTTGCTTTTTCGCAGCGGATGCCACCTGTACAATACATAATAATATTCAGCTCCTTATTATCCTGCATCATTTCTACTGCCATAGGTAACTGCTCTCTAAATGTATCGCTGGGTATTTCAATTGCTTTTTCAAAATGCCCAACTTCATATTCGTAATGATTACGCATATCTATTACTATAGTCTTTTCATCCTTAAGTAAAGAGTTCATTTGTAAAGCATTTACATACTTACCCTTTTTGTCCATACTAAAATTGGAATCAGTAATTCCATCAGCTACAATTTTTTTTCTTACTTTAATTTTTAATACCCAAAAACTCTTTCCATCATCATCTACTGCAATATTTAACCGTAACCCATTTAATGGTTCAATAGAATACAAATAATCTTTCAATGTTGTAAAATTGCTATCAGGTACACTTATCTGAGCGTTTATGCCTTCCTGAGCAATGTAGATGCGGCCAAACACCTGTAATGTGTTTAATGCCATGTATAAATCATCCCTGAATTTTTCAGGATCATCAACAGAAAAGTACTGGTAAAATGAAATAGTAATTCGGTTTTCAGTTTCCTGATACAATAATTTTTTAAGCTCCGCCTGAGAGATGCGGTTGTGTAATACTGCCATAGTTTTATTAATTTGAATCAGAAATATTTCTGACAATCTGAAATTGGTCAAACGGAAAGCGTGACCACTTGATTGGATGCTTGCAGGGCAAACCAAATTTTCACTACAAATATAAATCAAAAACTATAAACTGATAGAAACACTTCTGCCCCTGCTATTGTTTTTTACACTTCCGCCAATAACGCCGCCTAATCCAATGCGTACACCAGTTGTACCTTTTTTCCCATTGGCATAAGCTGCAACAAAATCAACCCGTATAATTTTAAAGATATTCTCCAGCCCAACAAATGCTTCAAAATAATTACTGTTTGCATTTACATAAAATGCATTAGTGCCAGCAGTTAAATTCCAATTCAATTTTTTAAACATGGGAATTTTATTGGTGAGTAACCCGTTAAAATGATGTTCTAAATGGCCAAATGAATAAAAACTTTCAAAGGTACTGTTGGCATAATATTTTGCCAATTGAAAACTATTTATATATTCACTTGCAGCAGCGGAACGGTTACCATTAAAATGCTGATAATCCTGAATAAATACTTTTTTATTATTTAAAAATCCGCCAATGCCAATTTTATACTTCATTTCTCCCGCCAGTTTAAAGTTTTTTGTATCGCTGATGGTGAATTTCCATTTATCAAAATTTACATCGCTGCCAAAAATATTTTCAACCCCTTTTGTATAGTTAAAACTAAATGTAGGGTATTTTGAACCTATGGGTACTTTATTTCGGGGGAACTGAATATATTTTTGCCCGGGTTTAAAGCTGATATCAAAACTTACAATAAAAGCCTGGTGTGCTGTAAATTGCCGGGGAATTTTTTCGAATGGGTAATTGGGTGTTATGTTTACCGAATCTTTTTTAAACACAGTAAACTTGCTGGTATTTTCAATAGGTATCCTGTTTTCGAATAATGAATTTACAGCAAACCTTAAACCACTTTCATATCTTTTACTAAATCCAATGCTACCAAAAATATTTTCATAAATTTTTAAAAAATTATCTCCCCAAAATAAAGTGGTAATACTGTTATTTAGCGGAGTAATGGTACTTTCTTTATTAAACTGGCTTATTCGTTTGCCACTTGATAAGGACCAGCTTTCACGTTTTAATTTTTTATCTATGTCCCAATCTCTTGTATTAAAATTAATACTGGCCCACGCATTTAAATGTGTGTTATTAAATCCATAGCGCATATATGAGCGTACATTAAAATTTGACTTTAATTTTTTAAGGTATTTATTATGAAAAATGTTTGTATTTAACACTACTCCCTCAACGGTATTATATTCCATATTTTTAATAAGAGATTCAACTTCCCAGCGTGAGGCGCCGGTTTTGGAATAATGCCTTCTGCTGATTCCCTTCCAAAAAATATTTAATGGCTTTAGGTTACCCTGTTTTTTATTGAGCGAATCAGCAGATCGCCGGCTTAGTAAAGAGTCTTTCTCTGATTGATAAATGCTGTCTTTTACCTGGTAATCTTTTTTCTCTTCTGGTTCTAATGGCACAGGTCTAATAGTATCCCAATAAGCTGCCGTTTTTTTATTTACTGCTGTATCGTATTTAATAACAATATTATCAAAATAATTTTTAGCAAAAACGAGGTTAATTTTATAGTTAGAATAAACATTTACAAAATCTCCGATTGCATCAATTCCAAACTGCTTAAAATTAAAATGCAGCAGTTGATTTTTTACCCGCCATACTTCATTACCAACAGGCACATTAATTTGTGTTATCTGCAGTGTATCAATAATTTCTAATTGCGACGTTTTAGTAAGAATCAAATCACAACTGTGTATACGCCAGTCGCCATCTGTAATGTATATAACGCCGGAGAATAGTGGTTCGTAATTGCGTCGTGGTATTACCTTAATGCTGTTTACCTCTTTCCCATCTTCAAAAAAGCTGCCTAAAAACTTATATTTATAAAACCCAAACGCTCCATCTGCAATGGGTGATACAAAGCCACGGGGATTTAATTTTTCTGTAAATATTTTTACATTATTATTATACAAACTGATGAATGTAGGAAAAGTAAAACCAAAACCACCGCTACCGCTAACTCTGCTGCTTAACACTTCCATTTTAAATTTATCAGGTTGCTGTGTATATACTTTTGCAATTGATTCTGCTAAATAAATAATTCCTTTACCCCCCGAATCCAATCCCATATCTTTCCGGTCTTCTTCCGGTATTTTTTGCCCCATTATTTTTTTAGGCAGGGTACGTAGTTTCATGATGTCTTTTGTATATAAATCACATTCAAAAGCACTAACCTGATTGTTGTAATAATTTCTTTTATTAATTGCCTGGCGTATGATAGCATAAGCAGGATCTTCGCCACCACTTTTTACAACAACTGTCTTCATCTCCAGCTTTTGTTCACCAAGTATAAAAGTTATTTCTTCATCCTGTTTATTTACTACAACAGTTTTCTCCTGTTTTGTAAATCCAATATGCTGGCAGCTTATAATATAAGTGCCCGGAGAAAGCGTGAAAGAAAATTTTGCTTTATTATTAGCGCTTGCACCAATCGAAGTACCTTTAATGGTAACAGAAGCGTAAGGCAATAAATCGCCTTTATCGTTAAAGACAGTACCATAAATTTTTTGGGCGGTTGAGTTAAGGGAAATTAGTATAAAAAGCAACAATAATATTTTAAGCATGTAATGGTTTTGTAATAAACGAAAATAGAAAGTAAATTGTTAAGGCGGTGTAAAAGCAGAAAATAAACTAAATATCTACCCAGCCTATACCCTATAAGTGGTATTTTTTGGGGAGGAGGGAATTGTTATATTGTGGGGGAAAGAAAAA
>JAYUTC010000215.1:0-11037 GCA_043755395.1 Ferruginibacter sp. | reverse complement strand
AATGAGTATGGTGGCCGAAGGATATAATGCCAGTAACTGTATGCATATTATTAATCAAAAAGTTAAAGCTGATATGCCAATAGCCGAAACCATTTATAAAATTTTGTGGGAGAATTTACCGGCCCAAAAAGGATTTAACGTAATAGAAACAACGCTGGTATAAAATTTGCATTAACTTTAATGTATTAATAAATAACAATGCCATTTTCCTTTTCAAATATTAGCAGTAACATTATTATTTTAATGGTTATTTGTTTATCCTGTTTTGAATTAATTAAATATTTGAGGAAACATTTTCATTTTTAATTACCTATTTTGAGTTTTGGAAAAAAAATAAATCCGCCGCAATTCCATCTGCAAATAATTTCCCTTCTTTTGTTAAGATAATTTTCCCCTTATCAATTTTTAATTTTCCTGTGGCTTCATATTTAATACAAGATGCTTTTAACCTGCTGCCATCTTTCTCACAAAAATTTACATTTAAATATTCTAAATCCAATCCTTCTGCGGTTCTCAATGAAGTCATAATATATTCATTAATTTTTTGTGTAGAAGTTAAAATTTCTTCTTCAAAAGGAATAGTATCTTTTTGTAAAGATTTAATGTACAAAGCATTGTTGGTAATATTCCATCTTCTGCTTTTGCCATCAAAGGAATGAGCCGAGGGCCCAAAACCGTAATATTTTTTTCCACTCCAGTAGCTGCTGTTGTGTTTGCTTCTAAATCCCGGCTTTGCAAAATTGCTTATTTCATAATGTTCATAACCTGCAAGCTCCATCCATTTCATTAATAATAAAAACTGTTCTGCTTGTTTTTCTGAATCAACAGGTGCTTTCTTTTTTAAAACAATCATTTTGTCTAAAGCTGTTTTGGGTTCTACTGTTAAAGCATAGCAACTGATATGTGGAATATTTTTTTCAATTACAGTTCGTACATTTTTTTCCCAGGAATCATTATTTAAAAGCGGAGAGCCATAAATTAAATCAACAGAAAAATTACTAAAACCAGATGATATAATTTTATCAATACAAAGCAATGATTCTGCAGCTGAATGTACTCTGTTCATCCATATTAGTTCATCTTCAATAAAACTTTGTATTCCTGCACTTAATCTGTTTATACCCATTTGTTTCCATTCCTGTAATTTAAATTCTGTAATATCATCAGGATTAGACTCCAGCGTAATTTCAATATCTTCTGCAAAAACAAATCTTTTATGCAGTGCATCAAATATCATGTTTAAATCATCGCCTGTTAAAATACTGGGCGTGCCACCACCAAAATAAAGTGTAGAAATAATCTCCGTTTCACCATTTGATAAATAAGCAGGGGATAGCGTAATTTCCTTTATTAATGCTTCCATCATTTCTTTTTTAAACTTCAGGGAAGTTGAAAAATGAAAATTACAGTAATTGCAAGCCTGCTTGCAAAATGGAATATGTATATAAATGCCTGACAAAATTTTTTGGATTACATCCTGATGATTATCAGGATAAAATTTTAGATTTGATTATAAATGAACAAATTAATATTTCTTAACAATAAATATTTTCTGTTGGCATTGTTTAGCAGTTGCTTTTTTTTGCAATTTGTAAATTGTCAGCTTCCCAATACAAAAAACAACCTGTTTCAATTAAAAATATACCTTGTCGACAAAGATAGCTCCTTTAACCTGCAGGATTTAAAATTGCAAACAACTTTTGATAATTCAGTTCAATGTAAAACCTACATTAATAATCTCCCTTCTTTATTAAGCAGTAAAGGATTTCCTGTAACTTCTATAGACAGTAGCTGGGAAGAGGCAACTTTCTGTGCTATAAAACTATTTTTAGGAAAGCAATATTACTGGGTAAAACTAGTACCGGATAGTATTGACCAAAGAGCAATTAACGAAAGTGGATATGCTGAAAAAAACTTTACAAATAAATTAATAAATATGCAGCAACTTGGTGCAATTCAATTTCGTATTTTGAATTATTATGAAAAAAATGGCTATCCCTTTGCACAAATATTTTTGGACAGTATTAATTTGCAGGAAGAAAAAATAAATGCTTTGCTAAGAGTTACAAAAGGGCCATTGTATCATGTGGACAGTATTAGAGTATATGGGAAAGCAAAAATTTCAAAAAACTTTTTAAATCATTATTTAAGCATACCTAAAGGCAGTGTTTATAATAAAGAAAAACTGGAACAGGTTAGTAAGCGAATTGCCGAGCTGCCTTATTTACAGGAAGTTCAACCCAATGATTTAACTATGCTTGGTGCCGGCTCGGTACTTAATCTCTACCTGGCACCCAAAAAAAGCAGTCAGTTTAATTTTTTAGTGGGGCTATTGCCTGCAGCCAGGCAGGGAGGAAAATTACAATTAACAGCTGATGTAAATCTTAATTTAAAAAATTCTTTAAGCAGTGGAGAAACAATTTTGTTTAATTGGCAGCAATTGCAACAAAAATCGCCCAGATTAAATTTAGGCTACCAGCAACCTTATATTTTTAATTCAAATTTTGGCTTCGATTTTTTATTTGACCTGTTTAAAAAAGATTCTACTTTTTTACAGGTAAATGGACAATTGGGACTGCAGTATCTTTTATCCGCTAATCAATCGGGTAAATTTTTTGTACAATCGCAAAATAGTTTTTTACTGGCAAACGGTGTTGATACTAACAAGGTAAAAGCCACAAAAAAATTACCCGAAAATATAGATGTCAGTTCAGTCAACTTTGGCATTGATTATGATTTGATAAAAACAGACTATCGTTTAAATCCTAGGAGTGGCAATGAAATAAAAGTAAGTGCTACAGTTGGTATAAAAAATATAAAGCAGAATAATGATATATTGTCTATAAAAGATCCATCTTTTAATTATGCAAGTCTATACGATTCTATAAAAGAGCGCAGTTACCAGTTACGAATTCGAATGATGGCAGCACACTATTTTCCTGTAGGAAAGCAAGCAACTTTTAAAGCAGTGGTAAATGGAGGAATTTATCATAGCCCAAATATTTTTCGAAACGAATTGTTTCAAATAGGTGGGTATAAACTATTACGTGGATTTGATGAAGAAAGTATTTATGCAACTCAGTTTGCGGTTGCTACTGCAGAGTACCGTATCAGGGTAAGCCTAAATTCCTATTTCTTTACTTTTGTTGATGCTGGAGCAGTAAAAAATAAGTATCAAAATGTAAATTTAAAAAATACGTTTCTTTCAACTGGACTGGGGATGGCTTTCGAAACAAAATTTGGGCTCTTAAATATGAGTTATGCTTTGGGAAAACGCAACGATGTTAAGTTTAATATCAGAGAATCATCCAAAATACACTTTGGTTATGTTAATTACTTTTAATAATCTGCCTGCCTGCATTTACTTTTGCAAAAATATTTAGATAAGTGAGGAAACTATTCTTTTTCTTCTGGTTCGTTTGTTTTGCACCAACATTGCTTTGTGCACAAAAAACAGATTCTATTACAGTAAGCAAAGATTCAATAATTAGTTCACCTGATTCTTTAACTTTAAATAAAAACCTTGCAGTACAAATACAATTAAGGCAAAATCAATTTTTAAATATAAAGGGAACTCCTGTTAGAAGGGCAGTAAATCTAAAAAAATTAAAATCAACAGATTGGATTTTTTATTTAATGGCAGGCTTGGTTTTGATAATGTCACTGATTAAATTTTTCTTTTCCCGGTATTTTACTAATCTCTTTAGAGTATTCTTTAATACGTCTTTACGGCAAAGCCAATTAACTGATCAATTATTACAGGCAAAACTACCCTCGTTATTTTTCAATGTTTTTTTTATACTAAGCGGAGGTATATATATTTATTTCCTTTTGCTACAATACAGATTAATAGATAGCCAAAATCAGTTTACTATTCTAACCTCATGCATTGTGGTTTTAGGCATGGTTTATTTTGTAAAATTCTGTACACTAAAGTTTTCCGGATGGATTACCGGTAATAGTGATATTACAAATACTTATATTTTCATAATTTTTTTAATATGTAAAATAATCGGAATACTTTTAATCCCATTTATTATTTTAATGGTTTTCTCATCATTTTCAATAGCTTATACTTGTACCCTTATTTCCTTATTAATTATTGGACTTTTGCTTCTGCTACGCTTTTTTAGGTCATATGGCTTGCTTCAAAATGTATTGAAAATCAGCAAGTTTCACTTTTTATTATATATAGCAGGAGTGGAGATATTACCGATTTTATTGCTTTACAAGGGCTTATTGCTTTTATTGAGCAAAAATCTGTAATTTTGCAAAACCATTTTCGCAAATAGTATGGTTAAAAAAGGTTCAACAAAAGCTGAAACATCGGCTAACAGAATTAAAAAAATACTTATAACTCAACCAAAACCCGAAGGCGAAAAGTCTCCGTATTTTGATTTGGCTAAAAAGTATAGCATAACCCTTGATTTCCACCCTTTTATAGTTGTGGATGGCATAATTGCAAAAGAATTTCGAAAGCAAAAAATTGACATTTCCTCTTACTCTGCTGTGATATTTACAAGCAGACATGCTATTGATCATTTCTTTAGGGTTTGTAATGAAATGAAGATTGCAATATCGCAGGACACAAAGTATTTTTGTATTTCCGAAGCTGTTGCCCTTTATCTTCAAAAATTCATTTTATATCGCAAACGCAAGGTTTTTTATGGTGCTGATGGCACTAATAAAAGCCTTTTTGATGTTTTTAATAAGCATAAGGATAATGAAAAATTTCTTTACCCCTGCTCCGAGTCTTTTGATAGCGAAATAACCAACTGGTTAAAAGGAAATAATTGTGAATATGCCAACCCTGTTTTGTATAGAATAATTAGTAATGATATTAAAGAAGTGGTGGGTAGAAATTATGATATTATCTGTTTTTTTACACCAGGTGGGGTAAAAAGCCTTATTGAAAACTTTCCTAAGTTTAAACAAAATGGTACAAAAATTGGTGCGTTTGGTGCCAATACACTTAAAGCCGCTGAAGAAGCCGGCTTGATATCTGATATAAAAGCACCACAACCAAAAGCGCCAAGTATGATTAGCGCATTAGAGTTATACCTTTCTTCCTTCAAAAAAAAATAATGAGATAAAGCATAATTATTTAAGGCTATGTAAGTAGCCTTTTTTGTTTTTATATATACCCAATCTGTATAAATTTGTATTGATATTACTTAGCACAATTCTATATAAATATTAGTTGAAAATATTAAAAAATAATCAATGGTGTATAAATTTACTAATCGTTTAATTAAAGAAAACAGCCCTTATCTTTTGCAACATGCCCACAAACCGGTTGATTGGTTTGCCTGGGGCGATGAAGCATTGCAAAAAGCAAAAACCGAAAACAAAATTATATTGGTCAGTATTGGTTATGCTGCCTGTCATTGGTGCCATGTAATGGAAAAAGAAAGTTTTGAAAACGAAGAAGTGGCAAAACAAATGAATGAAAATTTTATTAATATTAAAATTGACAGGGAAGAGCGGCCCGATCTTGATCATGTTTATATGGAAGCAGTACAGGCTATTACTGGCAGTGGTGGTTGGCCATTAAATGTTTTTTTAACCCCTGATTGTAAACCTTTTTATGGAGGCACCTATTTCCCCCCAAAAAGGGCATACGGGCGTTCCTCATGGCCGGAAGTTTTGAGTTCAATAGCATTATCATGGGCAGAAAGGAAATTAGAAATCGAATCTCAGGCCGAAAACCTTTTGGCACATTTGCAAGAGGCAAACAATTTTGGAAAAGTACTTCTTACAGAAAATAGCAATGTTTTTACAAAAAAAAATTGTGAATTGATAGCTGAAAATATTTTTAACCAGGCCGACAAAGATTGGGGTGGTTTTGGGAAAGCACCAAAATTTCCACAAACTTTTACCATCCAATATTTACTGCAAAATCATTACTATACCAACAACGGGGAAGCTTTGCAAACTGCACTTTTATCCATTGATAAAATGCTTGAAGGAGGTATTTATGATCATGTTGGAGGTGGCTTTTCCCGGTATAGTACAGACAACGAATGGTTGGTTCCTCATTTTGAAAAGATGCTATATGATAATGCCCTTCTGCTTAATATTTTATGCGATGCCTTTCAAATTACAAAGCAAAAAAAATATGAAGATGCAATACGTAAAACATTAGATTTTGTAAAAAGAGAATTAATGGATAATGAGGGTGGTTTTTATTCGGCACTGGATGCAGACAGTGAAGGGGTGGAAGGTAAATTTTATGTGTGGGATAAAAAGGAAATTAATGAGATTTTAAAAGAGGATGCAACAGTTTTTTGTGCATTTTATGATATTACAGAAAAAGGAAATTGGGAAGAAAAAAATATTCTGCGTATTTTAAAAAATACAGAGAATTTTGCTGACGATAAGAGACTTTTAAAAGAAGATCTGGAAAATACATTAAATGATTGCCTGTTAAAATTATTTATAGAAAGGTCAAAAAGAATCCGGCCAATTACTGATGATAAAATATTGGCTGGATGGAATGCTTTAATGGTAACTGCATTGTGCAAATCTGCTGCTGCTTTAAATGATGAAAGTCATAAAAATCTTGCAGTAAAAAGTATGGATTTTATATTGAAAAAATTTAGAAAGAACCACAAAGGTTTTGAGTTTTTCCATACTTATAAAGAAGGTAAAGCAAAATACCCGGCATTTTTGGATGATTATGCCTGCATAATACAGGCCTGCATTGCTTTACAGGAAATTACCTCCAATACAGATTATCTGGAATTGGCAAAAAATATAACTCAATTTGTGGTAGAAAATTTTTTAGAAGCTGAAACCGGTTATTTTTTCTTTACCCATAAAGACCAGGAAGATATTATTTTACGTAAAAAGGAAGTGTATGATGGCGCTACACCTTCAGGGAACAGTATAATGGCCGAAAACTTATTATATCTTTCAGTAGTATATAATGATTCTGAGTGGTATAATTTAGCAGAAAAAATGACCACAGCTTTTGCAACTTCAGCAGTACGTTACCCAACCTCATTTGGTATTTGGGCTGCATTAATATTAAAAATTACTTATGGTATAAAGGAATTAGCAATAACCGGTAATAATTTTTCGGACTTTCGTAATCAGTTATTGCAGTTATACATGCCAGGCAAAATTTTACAGTCGGGTTTTAATGAAAACAAAAGTTTTCCAATGTTAAATGGGAAAAATTCAGGAGCGGAAACACTTATTTTCTTTTGTAGGCAATATAGCTGTAAAACACCCGTTACAAGTATAGAAAAGTTATTGGTTCAGATAAAAGAAGACAATAAAATATAAAAAGTAGTCACAATAATTGCATTTTTATGGCGTTTAACAATTTCAGGATCTTATTTTGTTGAAAATTTAATCCGGGAAACGTTTACAAAATGAAGTTAATTCAAAATAATCGTTACATTTGCTCATCACCCTCAAAGTTAAAAACAATGAAGAACAAGTTGTTCTACATGGTAGCAGTTATAGCTATCTTATCTATTTCAAGTAGCTGTAAAATGCTTGGTGGAAAAAATAAATCCGGTGGGTCTCTTCCCAACGATGGCCAGTTACATGGTGTTGCTCCTGCATCAAGGTGGAGTTTACCAAAGCCTCCCGGAATGGTTTATGTAAATCCCGGAACTTTCCATATGGGCCCAAGTGATGAAGATGTAAGCTATGCTTTTACTGCCCGTAACAAGCAAGTTTCTATAAGTGGGTTTTGGATGGACGCTACAGAAATTACCAACAATGAGTACCGCCAGTTTACCAATTGGGTTAAAGACTCCATTGGGGGACATCTTATGGGTTACGAAAAGCAAGGTACTGATGGTAATACTTACCTTGACTGGAAAAGAATAAAAACAATTAAATGGGGTGATAAAGCAACTTTAGAAAAAATTGATGCTTTAATTGTTACACCTGATAACCGGATATTCGGCAAAAAAGAAATTGATGCCAATAAAATAGAATATCAATCAGAAATTTTTGATTATAAAGCTGCTGCTCAAAACAGGGATGCAACTATTCCACGATCTAAATTCATGATAAAGAAACCTGTTAAAGTGTATCCCGATACACTTTGCTGGATAAGGGATTTTTCTTACTCTTACAACGAGCCAATGGCTAAACAATATTATAGCCATCCTGCTTTTGGAAATTATCCTGTAGTAGGTGTAAACTGGAAACAGGCAACTGCTTTTTGCGAGTGGAGAACACACTTCCTGAATGCTTTTCTTGAAGGAAAGAAAAGAACTGCGGAATCAGATTTTCGTTTACCAACTGAAGCTCAATGGGAATATGCAGCACGTGGCGGAAGAAGCCAGGCATCTTATCCATGGGGAGGTTATTATCTTAGAAACAAAAAAGGATGTTTGTTAGCTAACTTTAAACCGGGCCGTGGCAATTATCCCGAAGATGGTGGATTATATACAGTTAGAGCTGATGCTTACTGGCCAAATGATTTTGGTTTGTATAATATGGCTGGTAATGTTGCTGAATGGACCTCTTCTTTATATTATGAAGGAGCTTATAATTTTCAACACGATTTAAACCCGGATATAAGATATAACGCTAAAGAAACCGATAAACCCCGCGATAAACGTAAAGTATTACGTGGTGGAAGCTGGAAAGATGTAGGAGCCTTGTTAAGATGTGGAACACGTAATTATGAATATCAGGATACTGCAAAATCTTATATTGGATTCCGTTGTGTGATTGATTTACCTCCGGCACCTAAAAAAGGCAAAAAATAAAACATTTCTAAATTTAAATTTTTTTGAGACTGCCCGTAATACTAAACATTACGGGCATATCTTAAACTTCTCTATAATTCAATCTTTAATAAACCTCCAGTTAAAACTTTAAAATTTTAAACGTCATGGCTAAGTACAAAAAAAGAACCTTTTTAACAGTAATTGATGTATTGGTAAGTGCAGGTGCCGCAGTAATTATTTTTGCTGCCTGGGCAAAACTAACTCACCAATCTTATGCCGATAAAATGCTAACAATTGGTATGTGGACAGAAACAGGCATCTTTTTAATTTATGCAGCAATTGAATGGTTGAAGCCAAAACATCACGAAGAAGATGATGATATTCCTGAAGTTGCAATAGACGGCAACCCATTATTGTCTATGGATAAAATGATGCAGGAAGCGGAAATTAATCCTTCTAACTTGAAAAAATTAGGAGAAAATTTTAACAAATTTAATGGTGCTGTAGCCAATATTGCTGATGTTAGCGATGTAGTAAAAAGTACCAGCGATTTTGGAAACAAGGCAAAAGAAGCAACAAATGCAATGGGAAGTATGAGTGCAGCATTTACAGCCAGTGCAAATTCTATGGCTTCGTTTAATACTGCATCAGAAGCTGCCAAAGGTTTTCACGAGCAGGTACAAGGATTAACAAAAAATCTGAGTTCATTAAATACTATTTATGAGTTGGAGTTAAAAGAAGCCAATAACCATTTGAAATCTTTAAACAATTTTTACGGTAAGTTAAACGAAGCAAGTGCTACTATGATGGCAAGTGTTGATGATGCTACAAAAGCAAAAGAACAAATTGGGGCATTAGCTAATAATCTGGGTAAATTAAACTCGGTATATGGTAATATGCTAAGTGCAATGCAGGGAAGACAATAAAGTTTACGGTTTGTGGTTTACTAAACTTCTAAACTTTTGAACTTATTAAAAAAGAAAACAACATTAACCTAACACCCCCATAAATCTAAAATATTATGGCTTTACCTAAAGAGCCCAGGCAAAAGATGATCAATATCATGTACTTGGTATTGACAGCTATATTGGCGCTGAACGTTTCGGCAGAGATATTAGAAGCCTTTAAAACGGTGGATAAAAGTTTGATGAATTCAAGCAACAATATTGAAGCTGGCAATAAAAATTTGTTCACATCATTGGCTGCAAAATTAGCGGATCCAAAAACTAATCAGGCACTTGCCCAAAAATGGACAGGGAATGCCAATTCAGTAAAAACATTGTCAGATAATCTGAATGCGGATATAGAAGCATTGAAATTGAGTTTAAAAAAAGCAGCCCAGCTTACAATGAAAGAAAAGGGCGGTAAGATGGTTGAAGATTTTAAAGAGGACAACCTTGATGCTTCTACCAGGCTTTTTGAAACAGAGGGGGAAGGGAAAAAATTAGAAGCAAAATTAGCTGCCTATAAAGTTGCGGTATTAGCTATTGACCCGGAAATTAGTAATGCATTTACTAATAATTTTCCGGTAGAAGTAGGTCAGATAATTAAAGGAAATGATGGTCTTGAAAAAAGTTTTACAACGGCTTATTTTCATATGACACCTACAGTAGCAGCTTTAACAATGTTAAGTAAATTTCAGAATAATGTTAAAAATGCTGAAAATCAGGTAGTAACTTTTTGTCATAATAAGATTGGCGAAGTTGTTGTTCATATGGATCAGGTTGGAGTACTCGTTGGACAAAATTCTAATTATTTAATGCCGGGTCAGGAATTAATAGTAACTGCTGGAGTAGGTGCGTATAGTTCGGCTGTAAAATCAAATATTTCGATAAATGGATCAGGAATAAATCTTGTTAATGGACAGGGTGAATATAAAACAACAGTTAGTGGCTCCGGTTCTCATACCGTTCAGATAAGTGGAAGTTTTACAGGCGAAGATGGTAAAGCTGTTCCAATTAGTAAAACTATTGAGTATGTTGTAGGGGTACCAGGCGGTGCTGCTGTTATGCTTGATAAAATGAATGTATTTTATATTGGTGTTGATAATCCTGTTACCATTTCATCTGGTTCGGGTTGGGATAAAACAACAGTTACGCCCACAGGATGTACAATTACAGGAAGTGGATCAAATAGAATAGTAAGAGTTTCTGCACCTGGTGCTGCAAGCCTTTCAGTTTCTGCTGATGGTAAAAGCAGTAAGTTTGACTTCCGTATTAAAAGAATTCCGGATCCTGTATTTAAAGTAGGAGACGGTAAAATAAGAATGGCTTCTATAGCTTTTAAAGGACAGGACTTTTGTAGGGCAGAGCTGGAAGCTTTTGACTTTGATACCAAA
>JAYUTC010000214.1:0-30682 GCA_043755395.1 Ferruginibacter sp. | reverse complement strand
GCAATGTAAGTCCGGTAAAAGTGTTCTTTGATAATATTCAGGTGGTACACACAAGAGGTGCAATTTTGGAGGAAACGCATTATTATCCGTTCGGGTTGGTGATGGCGGGAATTAACTCTAAGGCGGCAGGGAAATTAGAAAATCACAAAAAATTTGTTGGGCAAGAGTTTGATGAAGATTTAGGGGTTAATCTATATCAATTCAAATGGAGAAATCATGACCCACAGATAGGGAGATTTAGTGAAATTGACCCGTTGGCAGACGAGTATGAATATAATAGTACTTATGCTTATGCCGAAAATAGACCAATTGATGGAATAGATTTAGAAGGGTTGGAATGGATGCCTATAAATAAGGATAATCAAAGCGTACCTGTAAACGATAAAGAAAATATCAATGGCTATAAATGGGTTGGCTATAACGTGAATGATAAGGGAGATAAAACTCCTAAAGCAAATACAGTAGCAACTGCTTATACTTTTGGAGAGAAAGGTATGACCACTTTAAGTTCTGAAAATTTTGAGCAGCATACAACATGGCAAGCATATGAGGATGTTAGCACAGGAGATAAAACAGCAGATAAGAATATTGCAACATTAGATCCAAAAGTCCAAAATGATATGAAAAAACTTGTTTTAATAGGTAGATTAAGATTTGATATAGATGTTAGAGGTGCTGGTCAAGGAGGTTTTAGAACTTATGGAGAACAAAATGATCTTTATGCAAAAGGAAGAACTGCACCTGGGAAAGTTGTTACTCATGCTAGAGGTGGACAAAGTAATCATAATTTTGGATTAGCAATGGATATAGCAATTTATGAAAATGGCACGTATTTAAATAAAGGAAGCGAATGGCAATATTCATTAATGGAAAGAGTTGGTAAAACACAAATAGGATTAGAATGGGGAGGAGATTGGAAGGGGAAAAAATTTGATCCTGCACATCATCAAAACATGCAAGGTTATAGTTTAGATGAATTACGAGCATTGCCTAAAGATGCAAACGGTTATATAATTATAAAGTAAAATAAAATGAAATTATTATATCTTATACCATTCTTGTTTTTGTTTTCTTGTGTTAATAAAACTGAGAAATCAAAAAAAGCAAATGAAACAGAAACTAATGTTACTTCATATCAAGATACCCTCAAAAAAAATATCTCCACAATTAATAGTAAAAAAGACAGTTTAATAAATGTAGCCAAGATTGGGAAAGCAAGGATTGAAGCTGGATATTACAAAGCTCATTTTGATTTTAATGATTTTAGTAATGAAGGCGGTGAGGGCTATGCGTATTATGATATTCACACAAAAAGAATTAAAAAAGCTAATATTACTTTATTTGGAGAAAGAGAACAAACAAAAATTCAATTTACTTTTTCTGATGATTTAATTAATGTTAAAGAAACTACATATCGTTATAAAGTTTCAATAGCGGAAGTTAAATCAGATAAGGATATGGTCAAGGGGAAGCAAACTATTTATTCAATAGATTTTAACGGTTCACCAATAGGCAATGTAGATAAAGAACGCTTAGATATTTTTCAGGAGTTTAAAAAGATTGTTCATTTTGAATTGAAATAACAACAAAGCCACATACTCGGTGGCTTTTCTATTTTATTTTTCAAAAAGAATTCTTGTACTCTCAATATCTCTCTTTATAAACGCAGCACAGGCGTAAAATTTATCTGTAGTAGTAATTTCTTCAAACTCTTTGCCTGGAGGCCAATGTCCAATACCATATTTACCATCATCATCTCTACCAAAAACCCATTTTGTTGAACTACGGCTATCTTCTGATATTTGTAACCAATCATTTATTAAATGCGGATGTATCTTTAATACTTTAATAATTTCAGCCTCATTAATTTGATTATATAATTCAAAATAGCCCGATTCTTTCAATAAAGTAAGTACAGATTTATCGACATGATAAAAATCGTATGCAATATGTACTATTCGTTCAACTGCATTTTTAATTAATTAATTCATAATATTTTATTTTATCATTCCTAAACCATCGGCACTTAAATGATACCCTGCCTTATCTAAAAATTCTAACTCTTTTAAGAAAAAACCTGTTTCGCCTGATATTGCCGCTACTCTTTTAGAAAAAATAATTTCGTCTCCTCTTGCAACAATATTGGCTAAAATTTTAAAGCCAAAAAAGTGTACACTTCGTAAAATACAAAAGCCCTCGGTTGGCTTTGTTGTTTATAATTAGCTGTTTATTTCGATATTATATTTTTAATCTTCTCTGTAGTGGGAGCAGATAAAATTTCTTTTATTTTATCAGGTGGTAGCATTAAAAAAACATTACTCCCCACACCTTCTTTTATAGCTTTATTTCGCAAAGATTTTAATTCAGTCAAATGATTTATTCCATAGTCCAACAACTTCAATAAAGACGCTTCATCAATAACTGTATTTGCAATTCGTATTCTAATGCCAGGTTTATAATATTTCTTTTTGGGGACTGTATAATTTCTTTCTAGTGAGTTGCCATACAAATTATCATAAGACAATTGATATTTGGTATCTAAACTTGTACTGTCATTTGTTAATGATAAATAAATTAGGGGCAATTTCTTCTTCGAATAATATTTATAAATGTATTTGTTATTGAGGATTGCTATTTTTTCTTTAATAGATACAGAGCTACTATCTCTACCGCTACTAAAAACAACTTTCCCCGTTTCCGTAATACGAGTATAAACAGATTGACTATAAATACTTGTAAAAGACATCAATAGAAAAAAAAAGATACTTTCTTTAAGTTTATACATTCTTATTCTATTTTATTTTTTTAATTGGCATTGTCGCTACAACTCCTGTACTATTATAAATGTATACTGTTCCTGAACGCATACCAAAAGTGTAGTTTACATTGCTTCCGCTACCTTTCACATCATCGCTTGAAGGCCCCTGCATCCAGTTCCATGTTTGTGTCGATGAACTACCAAATCCTGGAACATTACCACCAGAGGTTGTAGTTTGACTTATTTCTCCACTTGGGTGGCTATGAAAATCTGATTTTGTTTGAGAATTTACTTTATGTGTGACGTCTGCAAATGCGTCTTTTTGAGGATTACGAACTGGACCTGGCTCAGATTCAGAGACCTTACTATCTTTTGAAACAGTACCGCCATACTCTCTATTATTTGCATCAGAAGTGCCTCCCTTGCCATTATCTTTGGAAACAATATCTTTCATCTCTTTTAAAGTTCCCATGTTTTCAATTTCCACAACATTATTCATGTGTTCTCCTGTCAAATTCCTTTTACCAATTTCTTTTTCAGTGGTTTTAGCTGCATCACTTGATATCCCATTTACAGGCCCATTTATTCCGGCTGCTCTTTCTTCATCAGTATAGACATCCGATGCCGTTTTATCGGTTTTAACAATGAATGTTCTGTCTGGTTGGTCATTCTTGACACGTTGTATTTCATCGCCTTTTCTGTTTAGATAAATAATATCTTCTGGCCCCATTCCATCAGGGTCTATATATCTTATCGGATTATCAAAAGCATAATTGTAAGGTGAGTGCCTTCTCATCTCATCAGCTAATGGGTCAACAGTGTGCCACCTCCCAATCTGGTTATCATACATTCTCGCCCCGTAGTCCGTCCACTCTAAACCAGAACCATCGCTAAATTCATTTGATTGCAGTTCCTTGCCGTTGTACTTGTACTTGTTGTCTAAGCTATTGGCTGCCTTGCTGCTGCTGCCGGCCATCACCAACCCGAACGGATAATAATGATTATTAACTTAAACCCAAACCACAAAAGAGATTCAAAGAGCATCATATATTCATAAATTTAGCCGTTTCTGCTGAAAAACAACATATTTAAGTAGTTAATTATTAAACTTTATGCTCTTTCCTTTAAGGAAGACGTATAATCAGTTTCAACCAGTTTTTTGTATGCAATTTTTACTTCCTGATTCATATAATCCTGTGCAACAGAAACATAACGATAAAATTCTTTACTACCTGGTGCATGCCCCGATATTTTTCTTACAATTAATTCTGGTACGCCCATTATAAGCAGGGTTGTGATGGCGGTACGTCGCATTGTATGTGCAGTAAAATGCTGATGAAAACACCAACCTTTGCCATCCTGGCTTTTAAGCTCTGTTAATTTACCCTGTTTGCTTATCAGTTTTGTTAACGGATAATTCCAACCGGCTTTTTCTATTAATTTTTTTATCTGAATATTAAGATTGGTTACTGATAGCCTTGGCAAAATATATTTACCAGCTTTTGCTTTGTATCGTTTAATGATTTCAATGGCATATTCAGGCAAGGGTATCTTTACTTCAGTACCGGTCTTTTGTGTAATTAGTTTCAGATAGGTTTCTTCACCCGAATACACGATGTTCTTTTTTTGCAGGTTCATCAGATCACTTACCCTTAAAGCAACAGTACATCCAAATACAAAAATATCTTTTGCACGTTTCAGGTATGGATTAAGACTGGCTTCAAATGCTTTATCCGAAATAAGATATTGCAATCTTTCGGGCTGCAATACAACCGGTGCATATTGTTGCAGTGGTATCCTGAATGATTTATGGTAATTACCCACGCTAAAACCTTTTTCTGTTTGCAGGTAAGTAAAAAATGATTTCAGGATTTTAAAATTGTTACTTACATAACTATCGTAATACCCTTTTTCTTTGTAAAGAAAGGCTGAATACTGTAAATAAAACCGGGCCCAATAGTTTCTTTCTTTTATGAGTGTTCTCATAGAGGCCCGGTGAAGTAATTGAATCCTTAAGCGGGTTCCTGTTTTGGTTTCAAATGCTGAAAGTAATTTTTGTGCATAGCGGTAATTCCGGATTGTACCTGGCGTAATTCTTTTACAGGATGCAGTTAAACGCCTGCCCGAAGCAGACGCTCTGATGAATAGCCTGAAATAGTCAGATACGTAAATTTGAGGACTGGCTTTTTTCATGATGGGTTATTTATTTTTTGAATTGAAGTTTAATTCAAATTAATAAACACGCCAATTAAACTAACATAAATAACAGCCTAGGGTTACAGAAAGCCCTGTATTCGCTTTCTAAAATAAATAAATACAATGGCGACAAATAAATGTTTTGATCAATATTTTAAAAGCAAATAAAAGGGGACATATTAAGGAATCAACTTGCCGTGTCTTTATAAAACGGAAAGCCTTTGTGGTTATCTAAAATGCCTTTGCAAATCCAAAGCCTTTATAGATTTCAGCAAGGACCCTTTTGTTGATACTTCTTCCTCAATATCATAGTCGTCTTGCAAACCGAGCCAAAATTTAGCGGAATTACCAAAGTATTTACTTAGCCTTAATGCTGTGTCAGCCGTAATTCTCCGATTGCCCTTGATGATTTCGGAAACTCTGGTTTGAGGGATTTCAATATTTTTTGCTAGTTTATAAGCGGTAATATTAAATGCGATAAGAAATTCCTCTGAGAGGATTTCACCAGGATGAATATTTTTATGTTTTGACATTTTAAACTAATATTTAATGATAATCTGGTCACACTGACCGGATTATCCAGCCATATAACCGAAATACAATAGAGAACTGATGTTTGTTTGACAAGCCACACCTTTGCACAAAACGTGTTGTGTGTTCGCCTTATTTGTCAAACAAGTTGTAAGTATTGCTTTTCGAGTGTCACATTAAAATGAATGTCTGCTTTTAACGCCTTGAAAACTTTTAACACTGTGTCAATTGTAGCACTGTTAGCACTGCTTTCTAATTTTGAGATTTGTGCTTTTTGTACACCAACAAGTTCACCTAATTGTTCTTGTGTTAATTTACGTTGCTGTCTTGCAGTTTTAATCATTCGTCCTAAGACGTCCATACCAAGTTCGTATTCGTACAGGTCTCTGTCTTTTGTACCTTTCTTACCGATGTATTTATCTTTCATTTCGGCAAGTGAATATGATTTCATTGCTGTCTTTGCCATAATGTTATTTTTTAAGTTTGCTTTCAAAATATTTTTTCCTAATGTTAATCGCTCTTTCAATTTCGTTTGCAGGCACTTTATCCACCTTTTTAATAAAACCGTGAGTTGCAAGAACTAGTGTTTCGGTTTCTTTGTCTTTATCCCAAAATGCAAGTAGCCTAATTTGCACACCGCCGAACTTCGTTCTAAATTCCCAGATGTCTTTTTGAAGTTTCTTGAAAAGTTTTGGGTCATTACTTTGTTCTGCAAGGTCAATGTTGTAGAACACTTTTCTTGCCGCCTTGGTGTACCGATACGGTTGGCCTTTTTCAATTCTGTCACTAAAGCTTCGCCATACTTAAAGAACGATTGTGACCTTTCTTGTTGTTCTATCCTTTCCCGTAGGATGGTAATGGACAATAACGGAAGCTGCTTTGATTCATGGAGTTTGAATATAATATCCATGGCATCAGCTTTCTTTTTTTGGATAAGATTGTTCAATCTGGACACTGTATTTACACCCTCATATGTTTTCCTAATAACCCTATTTTTTTCGTCCCAATCCTTTTCCAATAAATTAATACCTAATTGAATTGAGGTCGTTCTTTCATTGTGTCCCAGGCGCATTATTAACGGATAGGTTTTGTCTTTTTTCTGCCTCCTTGTATCGAGTGTTATTACTATATTTGTATTCATAGTATTTGAATTTTAAGTATTTCAAGATACCAAGAATTTGCACAGGATTTGCACAAGAAACATGGTTTTTTGTGAATCAATGTGGGGCAATAGATTTTTGAAAGTGGCTACCAGCAAGGGTTTTAAATCATTGGGCATCATATGAAACCAGGAATCCAGCGTCTCATAATCAGGGGGTCCCTGGTTCGAGCCCAGGTGGGCCCACAAAACGCCTCGAAAATTTTTGGGGCGTTTTATTTTTATATATATGAACAATATAAAAAATATCATTTTCGATTTAGGTGGTGTACTGCTGGATATTGATTATAATAAAACCATTATTGCTTTTGAACAGCTGGGCTTTAAAAATTTTAAAAGCAACTTCTCGCCCTACAAAATGGATGCCTTATTTGAAAATCTGGAAACAGGCAAAATAAGCGAAACAACATTTTACGAAAGCATAAAAGCAATCAGTATAAATCCTCTTTCCAATAATCAGATAAAAAATGCCTGGAATGCCCTGATGCTGAGTTTTAGAACAGATAGTCTGGCTTTTTTAGAAAAAATATCCTCAAAATACAACTTGTATTTATTAAGCAACACCAATAGTATTCACCTTACAGCTTTTGATGAAATATTTAAAAAAGATGCAGGAAAACCCAGTCTGGATGCTTATTTCATTAAGTCTTATTATTCTAATATTATAGGACTTCGAAAGCCAGATACTGCGATTTATTCCTTTGTGCTGCAAGATGCAGGTATTAAGGCCTCAGAAACCTTATTTATTGATGATTTAGCAAATAATATTGAAGGAGCAAAGGCAGTAGGAATTAATACCCACCAATTAATGCCAGAAGAAAGAATTGAAAAAATGAATTTGTTTTAATTGCTTTATTTAACTTCTTCAAAATCAATATAATCTTCTTTTTTTTGCTTAGTTGGCTCTTCCTTTTTTACTGAAGTATATTGTTGCTGTTGGTTTGCCTGTTCATTCATATTGCGCTGCATATCATTTACCTTTTGTTTTACCTGTTTAGTAGTATGATAAATGGGTATAATAAAATCAAATATCAGTTTGTACAACATATATAAAACAAACAGCTCAAATAGTACTTTTAAAAGATTCATAACACAAAGTTATTAAACAGACCGATGCAACTGTGTTAAAATTCATAACCTTTTAAAATATAGGTTTTTACAGGTTCATTTTGGCAGTTACAAGGCTATTGCATATATTTGTGCCGGACAATGAAGCAAATGAAGGGAACGATGAACGTTCCCTTCTTCTTTTACCATGACTGTAGATACCCAAATACAAACTATAGAAAAACTGATTGGCCCGTTACTGTTTGATGATATATTTTTAGTATCAATTAAAGTAAAGCCCATCAATAATTATAAAATTTATTTGGATGCTGATGGAGGGCTGGGTATTGAAAAGTGTATAAAGATTAACCGGGCACTATACAAAATAATGGAAGAAATGGGAATGTATCCAGATGGGGATTTTTCTCTTGAAGTATCGAGCCCGGGTTTAGAGGAGCCATTAAAATTACTAAGGCAATACCAAAAAAATATTGGCAGAAATGTGGAAGTGATAACCAATGATGAAATAAAAAGAGAAGGTTTATTAAAAGAAGTTACAGCAGAAGCGATAAAAATAGAACAAACAGAAGGGAAAGGTAAAAAAGCAGTAACAGAAAATATAGATATTAATTTTACCGATATAAAACAAACCAAGGTTCTGATAAAATTTTAATTATAAAACAAAACCCCACACCAGCCGGGATATAGAATTGAGCTGGCGAGGATTATGGCAAGTATTAACTTAATTGACTCATTTCAGGAGTTTAAAGAAGCAGAAAACATTGATCGTCCAACTTTGATGAAAGTGATGGAGGATGTATTTAAAACACTGATTCGAAAAAAATATGGCAGCGATGAATGTTTTGATGTAATTGTAAATGACCAGAAAGGTGATTTGGAAATTTTTCGTCGACGCACAATTGTGGATGATGATGATTTGTACAATACCCTTACCGAAATTGAATATAAGGATGCCATTAAGATTGAACCCGATTATCAGGTTGGAGAAGAGCTTTATGAAGAAGTGGATATACAAAAAGAATTTGGCCGTCGTGCTATTTTAGCCGGCAAGCAAACTCTGGCAGCACGTATTAACGATTTAAAAAAGAACATACTTATTAAAAAATATGAAGACCGTATTGGTGATATTGTAAGTGGAGAAGTTTACCAGGTTTGGAAAAAAGAAGTGTTGTTACTGGATGAGGAGGGGAACGAAATGCTGTTGCCAAAATCTGAACAGATTCCTACAGACTATTTTAAAAAAGGAGAATCTGTACGCGGGGTTGTAAAAAAAGTTGAATTAAAAAATAACCAGGCTGTAATTATTATTTCCAGAACGAGTCCTTCTTTCCTTGAAAAGTTACTGGAAATAGAAGTTCCGGAAATATTTGATGGCTTAATTGTTGTTAAAAAAATAGTAAGAGATCCGGGAGAAAGGGCAAAAGTTGCTGTTGAAAGTTATGATGACAGGATTGATCCGGTAGGTGCCTGTGTGGGTATGAAGGGAAGCCGTATTCATGGAATTGTAAGAGAATTAAAAAATGAAAATATAGATGTTATTAACTGGACGGCTAATACGCAATTATTAATACAACGTTCTTTAACACCAGCAAAAATTACAAGTATAGATTTGGATTTGGAAACTAAACATGCAAATGTGTATTTGAAACCAGATCAAATTTCACTTGCAATTGGCAGAAGAGGGGTTAATATTAAATTAGCCTGTGAGTTAACCGGATTTGAAATAGATGTATTCCGTGACAATGAAGGTGAAGTTGATGAATTTGATATTGATTTGGATGAATTTACCGACGAAATTGAACCATGGGTAATTGAAGCTTTGAAAAAAGTAGGCTGTGATACCGGACGTTCAGTTTTAAACCTTAGCCCCGAAGAATTGGAGCGAAGGACAGATTTGGAAAAAGAAACCATTGAAGAGGTTAGAAGGATATTAAAAGAAGAATTTAGTAAAGAATAAAAGGATAAAACAGCAGATAAATAATTAGGCTTTTTAAAAAGAGGATAAAGCATTAAAAGTAATATTGGGTAACAGCTCAATAACAAAAATCTTGATGCTTTATTATATAAAAAAAGAAAAAAGCAGCATAAAATAATCGAATGTCAGAATTAATTACACCAAGGTTGATGGCTGCGGCCAAAGAATTTAACATAGGTACTTCTACCCTGGTAGATTTTCTTGTGTCTAAAGGTTTTAATAGTGATGAGTTGAAGCCCACAGCTAAACTTACGGAACCAATGTACCGTGTGTTACAATCAGAGTTTCAGCAGGATAAAGCAGCAAAACAAAAAGCAGAACAGGTTGAGTTATCTAAAGGATCGGGAGAGACCAAAAAGAAAAAAGACGAAGAAGACCTTTCTATTAAGAAAAAAGAAACCGTAAAAGCCAAAGAAGAAAAGCCTGTTGAAGTTGTAAAACCTGTCGAACCCGAAATAATTGTAGAAAAAAAGAAAGAAACACCCAAAGCAAAAGAAGGGGTATCAAATATTGAGGCACCTGAAATTGAAGCACCTAAAGTTGTTGACAAAATTGACCTTGATACAATAGATTCTTCAACAAGGCCAAAAAAATCTGCTAAGAAAAAAGAAACTGAAGATAAGCCAAAAGCTGAGGAGCCAAAAGTGGCAGAACCTAAAAAAGGTAAAAAACGTTCAGAAGAAATAATAGAAGAAAAAACCGTAAAAGTTGCAGCAGTTGTTATTCCAATCGAGGAGCTACCGCCTGTTATTGAAAATATTCAGGCAGATAAATTAACAGGGCCTAAAATTCTTGGAAAAATAGAATTACCTGTTGATAGTAATACCAGACCCAAAAGAGATATTGAAGATAAGCGAAAAAGAAAACGCATTCCTATTGAGAAAAAGGGCGGTCAACAACAGGGGGGAATGCAGCAACGTCCGCAAGGTTCCGGCCAGGCTTCACAACAAGGTTCGGGCCAAAGGCCGCAACAAGGCGGTGGCCCCGGTCAAAATACTCAAAACAGAAGGCCACAACAGGGAGGTGGTACAAATACCGGTGGCGGAAGATTTAACAAGGGAGCAGGAACAGGATCACATGGTGGCCGTAGAGAAGACAAGGTAATAGATGCAAAAGAAATTCAGGATAAACTAAGAGAAACCCAGGCAAAACTTGCCGGTGCCGGTGGAAGAGGGAAAAGTCTTAAAGCAAAATACCGTAAAGCAAAAAGAGATGAACAGGCTGAGCATGCAGGTGGTACAGAGGAAACAAATAAGCTGCAGGTAACTGAATTTATTTCGGTAAGTGAATTGGCAAATTTGATGGATGTAAGTTTTGCAGATGTTATCAGCAAGTGTATGAGTTTAGGAATAATGGTTTCAATAAATCAGCGTTTAGAAGCCGACGTTATAGAACTGGTGGCAAGCGAGTTTTCGTACGATGTTGAATTTATTGGAGTTGATGATGCTGCAGAATTGGATGTGGATGATGAAGAAGACAATGAAGAAGATTTAAAACCCAGGGCTCCTATTGTAACTATAATGGGCCACGTAGACCATGGTAAAACTTCATTACTTGATCATATAAGAAACACTAATGTAATTGCAGGAGAAGCCGGTGGTATTACTCAGCATATAGGCGCTTACGAAGTAATGCTTGCTGATGGTAGAAATATTACATTTCTTGACACACCTGGTCACGAAGCGTTTACTGCCATGCGGGCACGTGGTGCAAAAGTAACAGATATAGCAGTAATAGTTGTTGCTGCAGATGATGCAGTGATGCCGCAAACTAAAGAAGCAATTTCACATGCGCAGGCAGCAAATGTGCCTATGATTTTTGCTATAAATAAAATAGATAAAGACGGAGCAAATCCCGAAAAAATAAAAGAGCAGCTTTCGGTTATGAATATTTTAGTAGAAAGTTGGGGTGGTAAATATCAAAGCCAGGAAATAAGTGCCAGAAAAGGAGAGAATATTGATTTACTGCTTGAAAAAATATTACTTGAAACAGACATTCTAGAACTAAAAGCCAATCCTGAAAAAAATGCCAATGGAACCGTTATTGAGGCTTCATTAGATAAAGGCCGTGGTTATGTAGCAACTATTCTAGTACAAAACGGCACATTACGCCAGGGAGATATGATTGTATCGGGCCAAAATTTTGGTAAAGTAAAAGCCATGTACAACGAACGTAATCAGCGCATAGAAAAAGCACCACCATCTACCCCTGTATTAATTTTAGGTTTAAATGGAGCACCACAGGCAGGTGAAACTTTTAAAGTATTTACCGATGAAGCCGAAGCAAGGGAAACAGCTTATAAACGGGGGCAAATATTACGTGAGCAGGGGATGAGAGCCAAAAAACATATCACACTTGATGAAATTGGCCGCCGTTTGGCATTAGGAAACTTTAAAGAACTTAATGTAATTATTAAAGGGGATGTGGATGGATCAGTTGAAGCACTAAGTGATAGTTTGCAAAAATTAAGTACGGAAGAAATTGTGATACGTGTTATACATAAAGCTGTTGGTGCCATTAGCGAAAGTGATGTTACTTTGGCAAATGCATCGGATGCAATAATAATAGGATTTAATGTACGTCCTTCAATTCAGGCGGCTCGTCTGGCCGAAAATGAAGCCATTCAAATTAAACTGTACTCTATTATTTACAACGCCATTGAAGAAATTAAGAGCGCCATGGAAGGTATGCTTGAACCGGGAGTGGAAGAGAAAATACTGGGTAACGTGGAAATTAGAGAAACTTACAAATTTGATAAAGCCACTGTGGCGGGTTGTTTTGTACTGGATGGAAAAATTGCACGTAACAACCGCATCCGTTTAATACGTGATGGTATTGTAATATTTACAGGCGAACTGCAAAGTTTAAAACGCTTTAGAGACGATGCAAAAGAAGTTACCAGCAGTATGGAGTGCGGTTTAACAATAAAGAATTACAACGATATTAAAGTTAGTGATATAGTAGAAGCGTTTGAAGAAGTGGAAGTTAAGCGTACATTATAAGGATGGTTTAATATCTATACTAAACTTTTAGCGAACAAACATTTGTTAAATAATCAATCAACAGGAGCCAATTTTTAAAAGGCTCCTTATTTTTGAATATATATTATAAGAATGAAAAAAGGTTACTTATTTATTATTGCAAGCTTACTAATGCTTTCATCGGCTGTTGCACAGTTGCCCGTTTCACAACCTAAAAGAGTGGTGGCCGATAAAATTATAGCAGTAGTAGGAGATAAAATAGTTTTAAAAAGTGATATCGATAATAGTATAACCGATATGCAGCGTCAGGGTATTGAATTACCTGCAAACGCAAGATGTTTAACACTGGAACAGGCAATGGGTATTAAAGCATTGGTGTTGCAGGCCGAAAAGGATTCGCTTCCCATAACCGAGGAAGAAATAGAAGTAGATATTGATAACCGGATCAGGAATTTCGTCAATCAGTTTGGGTCTAAAGATGAATTGGAAAAAGTGGCAGGTAAATCAGTTTATCAGTTAAAAGAAGATTTTAAAGAAAGCATACGGGATCAAAAACTGGCTCAGGCAATGCGTAATAAAGTGGTGCAGGATATTAGAATAACACCTAAAGAAGTACAGGAATATTTTAATAAAATACCAACAGATAGCTTGCCTTTGTATGAAAGCGAAGTTGAAGTAGGGCAAATTGTAATTTTTCCAAAAGCCAGCCGTGATGCAGAAGAATATGCAGTTGAACAGCTGAAAGAATATAAACAACAAATAGAAACGGGTAAAAAGGATTTTTGTACGCTTGCAAATAATTATTCTGAGGACCCGGGGAGTAAAGATAAATGCGGTCAATATGAAATTAACCGAAGTCAAAAAAATCTTGATCCAACCTGGTTATCAAAAGCATTTTCATTAAAAGAAGGGCAAATAACCAATCCATTTAGATCAAAATTTGGATATCATATACTTCAATTGGTAAGCCGCTCGGGGGATGATGCAGTAGTAAGACACATTCTTAAAATACCACAGGTTACAAAAGTGGAACTTAAGCAGGCTACTGAAAAATTAGATACTATAAGATCAAAATTAATAGCGGGTACAATTTCTTTTGGCGAAGCTGTTTCAAAATTCAGTAATGATGATGAAAGTAAATTTACAGCAGGGATGAAGCAGGGAAGAGATGGAAGTTTTTTAACTATTGATCAGCTGGATAAAGACATGGTTATAATGTTGAAAGATTTAAGAATAGGCCAATATTCTCAACCAATAGAGTTTGCTGATGAAAGTGGTAAAAAGGGTATTCGGATAGTATATTTAAAAACCAAAACCGAACCTCACCGCGAAAACCTGAAAGACGATTATAACAGAATTTCGCAAAGGGCGCTGGAAGATAAAAAGAATGAAGCATTGGATGTTTGGTTTAATAAAAAAATTCCTACTTATTATATATTGGTAGATGAAGAGTATAAAGCCTGCCCCGAGATGATAAAATGGACTGGAGCGGCAAATACAGCTGTTAAAAATTAATTTACTGCCTTATAATATAAAAAAGCGTTTCGGTTACTGCCGGAACGCTTTACTTTTGTATATCTTGAAGTTATTTTATGCTACTGATTTTTTCTGTGTTAACCCGGGTTATCTGTGGCAAATAAATTTTATTTAATTAGTGGTTAAAACCAAAAAAAATTGATAGAAAAAAGACAATTATTTACAAAAGAAGAAAATGCCCTGTTGGTAGGCCTTATTTATAAAGAACAAACAGAAATAAAGGTTAATGAATATCTTGATGAACTGGCTTTTTTAGCAGAAACTGCAGGTGCTATTGCAGTAAAACGGTTTACTCAAAAACTTCCTCACCCCGATAGCAAAACATTTGTAGGTAAAGGAAAGCTGGAAGAGATAAAAAAATTTATTTTACTAAAAGGCAACATTAATATTGTAATATTTGATGATGAACTTACCGGTTCTCAAATTCAGAATATAGAAAAAGAGCTTAATGTAAAAACTATTGACCGCAGCGATTTAATTCTTGATATTTTTGCCAGCCGTGCTAAAACTGCACAGGCCAAAACCCAGGTAGAGCTGGCTCAATACCAATATATTTTACCAAGGTTAAAAGGAATGTGGAAACATCTGGAGCGCCAGGGTGGCGGGGTAGGCACAAGAGGCCCCGGCGAAACAGAAATTGAAACAGACAGACGAATTGTAAAAGAAAAAATAGGATTATTACGCAAGCGGTTAGCCGAAATTGACAGGCAGTCTTTTACACAGCGAAAAGACAGGGGCGAATTTATAAGGGTGGCGCTGGTAGGCTATACCAATGTGGGGAAATCTACTCTGATGAACTTACTTAGCAAAAGTGAGGTATTTGCTGAAAATAAATTATTTGCAACGCTGGATACTACAACAAGGAAGATAGTGTTTGAACAAACGCCTTTTTTATTAAGCGATACAGTTGGTTTTATAAGAAAGCTTCCGCATCATCTGGTAGAAAGTTTTAAAAGTACACTGGATGAAGTGAGAGAGGCCGATGTTTTATTACATGTTGTAGATATGTCGCATCCACAATACGAGGAGCAATTAATTGTAGTAAATACAACATTGGCTCAACTGGGTGTAGCAGAAAAACCTACCATTACCATATTTAATAAAATGGATAAGTACGAAGCAGAAGCTTTTGATAAATGGCTGGAGGAAGAAGTAAAAAAAGAAATACTGATTGATCTAAAACAACGGTGGCAAACCGAAACAAAAGGCAATTGTGTATTTGTATCAGCAACAGAAAGAACAAATATTGATGCATTACGCCAAACTATTTTAAATGCAGTAAGAGATACTTACAGAATTCGCTACCCTTACAAGGCAGAGTTTTTTTATTAGGGTAGCAGTTTGCCGCTGAGTGTTGGGATATTAACTGACTATATAAATTTAAGATGTGCATAGCTATTTATTATAAAACTGCTTTTCATTATTTTGGTTAAAGTAATCCGTGGCAAACTAAATCTTGGGGAGGCATTATAAAATGACAACAAACAATACATCCACCTGGTATAAAATTGCAGACCACATTGCTGAAATTAATTTTTCTGCAAATGGATTAGCAGCCGTACAGGTAAACAACAAAAAAATTTGTGTGGCAATGCAGGAGAATAAATTATTTGCCTGCAACCACAAATGCCCTCATGCCGGGGGTATTTTAGCCGATGGATATTTAGATGCTTTTGGAAATATTGTATGCCCTTTGCATAGGTATAAGTTTAGCTTACAAAACGGGCGAAATACCAGTGGTGAGGGGTATTATTTAAAAACTTTTGCTGTTGATATAAGAAATGATGGTGTTTTTGTGGCATTTGAGGACAATAACCTCTTTAACCTGCTGAAATAGTTGGGTTTATTTTTTTTCCAAAAGCTAAAATGCCTTACTTTTGCCCTCCTTAAAAAGAATACTCCTCCTTAGCTCAGTTGGTTAGAGCATCTGACTGTTAATCAGAGGGTCGCTGGTTCAAGTCCAGCAGGGGGAGCAATTTAAAATCTAAGAGTTACGATTTATGTAACTCTTTTTTATTTACACACTCCAACACATTTCCAACACAATTAATTAATTAAACTCTTATTTTGGGTTTTAGGTATCTTAAAATTTCTCTAAGTTCAGAACTTAAAAATTGTTAACTTAGACTACATAAAGAAATTGTTTATGAAAAGTAGATATAGAAATTATGGAAATTCTTTTTCTAATAATAGTAAAAGAGATGATCTGCTGGTCGATAAATTTTTTCTAATTTTTTGGTTAATTTTTATTATCATATTTGTAACCCTAATAATTCTTCCTTTTTTTACAGATTATAATATTTTTGTTGCTTTTAAATTATTTGGTGAAACAGTAAATTTACTTTTAATTTATTATGTTAGCATTATAGGGATTACTATCAAATACATATTTAACAGTCTCAAAAAGGTTGAAGCAGATCAAATAGGATGTGTTCTTTTATTTGGGAAACCATTATTTCAAGTTGGTTCGGGGTTGAATTTTGTACCTTTTGGCTTTTATGAACTAAAAAAGGAGACTGGATTAGTTATTCAAGAACAATTTCCCGAAAACAATGCAACAAACCCTATTCGCATAACTCACGGTTTCCCTGACTCTCAAAGCGATAATCCTTTAGATACTCAAATCACTACATCGGTAACTATAGTTGTTAGTTATAAAATTGTAAATTTTGTAAAATTCATACAAATTATTGGCAGTATTGAAGAACTAAAAAAGCAAATGGGGCATGCAGTAATATCTACAACAAGGAATGAATTTGCAAAAAAACGCATGCCGTAAATTTGCAAAGAGGAGAAGAAATTAATACTTTGCTAAAAGGGTCTCTTTATGCTTTTACAGATAATTGGGGTGTTGATATGATTAATGTTCAAATTAAAAACATAGACACAATAGACATAGATGAAGATTTATTAAAACCTCCAAAGGCACAATTTCAAAATAAGGAAACAGTCATTAACGCTGCAGGTGCAGGCGAAGCCGAAAAGATAAAAAGAGAATTTATCGGTATCGGTGAAGCAGAAGCGACAAAGCTCATGCTTTTCGCTAAAGGGGTAGGATATCAGCAAATTGCAGAACAATTAAATATGAATAGTGGAGATGTACTAATAAAACTTGATCTTATCTCAAAAGTATTAGAAGGAGCTAATTTAACTTTCGTGGGGGTAGAAATGAACGAAATCTTTAAAATAATAACTGCCGTTAAAAATTTTGATATTCAAAAATAATTAATAAAATTTAGCCAAACAACGACTCAAATAATTACTAAATTTTAAATCATGAAAAAGTTTTATTTTATTTTATTTGCTATTCTTGTTATTGTAAGTTGTAAAAAAACTAAAACTCCGGCAGAAGATATAGCGGTTATAGAAGTTGTGGACAAATATAAGGATACAATAAACCATGAAATTAATGCATTTCTTGAAAATTATAGTATGCCTAACCCCGCATTGAAGGATTTACTTGATTTTGATAACAACCCTTTAGGCATTATACAAAGATTGGATGGAGATTTAATAAATACAATGATAAGGGATGCTAGAGCATTAAGTGATACCAAATCAATTTTATATCCAAGTGAAGGAACAAATAAACCTGCCTATTACGGATATGCTTATAGTAAAGGGCAAAGAAATATAAGTTCGAGATTAAATCCACCTTATGGAAACACTTTTCATAAGAGCGATGCCGTGAAGGGTACAGATTGCTCGGGATTTATAATTAATTTACTAAGACGTGCTGGAGTCAATATTACAGATACAGATGTTTCCAATTTTGAAAATAGTTTAACCACCGCCTTAAATATGGATCAAACCTATAACAAGGTTAATGTTAAAAATTTAGGTTATCAAATAACTTCTAAATTAAGAGTGGGCGATTTTATTCTCTGGACCGAGGGTGCTAATAATCATATGGGAATTATTGCTTTTAACTCAGTCGGAGTAAGAATACTATATCAATCCAATGGAACAGGTTCACCAGTAAATGCTGCAGATCAAGTAAATAATCAAAGTGTTAGAAGAGGTATACATCCTATTAATTTCACAGAAGCAGCCGGAAGTGGGTATCCTTGGGGTACTGCCTATAAAGTATTAAGAATGGAAAGTGGTTTGACTATTTCAAATCCTTCTAATTATCCGAATACACAACCTATTACAGGAAATTCCTGTGGAGGCTATACCATTTGTGACTTTAATTGTTTAACTGATGATTGGGATGCGACGTTGGGAAAACCAAAGTTTACAGATGCAAATGGTATTATTTATATTGTAAATGGAGTATTATTAGAAAATGTAACTAACATTTGGGGTTGGAATTTTACATCATGTACAAATAGTAGTGCAAATGCAGTATTGTTTTATAATCCAACAATTTTAAATGGAACTGTTTCAGGTAAAGTTAAAGTGCTTGGTGATTTTGGAACTTGCTCTCCTCCATATGGCAATCAATATTTTACTTCTTTTAAATTCACACTAATTAATTCAACCATAAATGGCGATATGCAAACAAATTATGTAGGAACATATAAGTTAGCAAGTAATTTCTTATTAACTCATCAATAAACTACCTTAAAAAAAGTAAAATAAAACCTGTTTGATACTAATAAGCAACTTATTTCAAGGCGTGCCAATATTTGAAACACTATTCAATACAGCTTCAATTTGATTTAACTGTTCGGGTGAAAGGTGTTTAATAGTTTCCCGGCTAAGTTTAGTTTGATTAATTTGAATGTAATTGTTTTGGGTATTAATAGTTGTATTAATAACTGATTGATTGCCAAAATTTCCAGTTATTTCAAAGTAAAGCCTTGCCGCTTTCATATCGCCCAAAGAAGCTGCTTTAATAACCTTAGCCAAAACCCTGTCTGCCATAAATCTAAATTGCTTTAATTGTTAGGTATACAATGGGTGTTCAGCATAACCGTTCAAATGCTTATAAATTTTTTACCTGCTTAACCCTGTATTTTTGGCAATTTGGTTTTTGGTTAGCATCACTCCATATTCTTCAATATATTTTTTCACTGAAGCGGTAATTTGCGAATGATTATTTTCCCAAAGCTGATTCTTTGTATCTGTTGGCATAATGTCAACAATTTGCTTCAATAATTTTTCCAGTTCATCTCCTTTGGTTTCATTAATCTTTTTGGTTAATACTCTGCCCAAAACTTCTTTTTCTTCATTGTTTAAACGTTTGCCGACTTCGTACTTGCTAACAGCTCAAATATCAATCAGACCTTACTTTGCGACTTTTTTATTAGATTTGCGTATCAAAAAATAATTGTGACATTACTCGACACACATATAACTGATATCAGAAAGCTTTGTTCAAATCACAAGGTTAAAGAACTATATGCTTTTGGTTCAGTTTTGACAACCAAATTCAACAAGGAAAGCGATGTTGATCTAGTTGTTAATTTTGACCCAATTGATATCTCCCTTTATGCGGATAATTATTTTGACTTCAAATTTTCTTTGCAGAAAATCTTAAATCGTCATATTGATTTACTAGAGGAAAAAGCAATCAAAAATCCATACTTCAGGCAAAATCTAAATCAGCAAAGACAACTTATTTATGGACATTGAAATAAAAGCCTGGCTTTATGATATTTTAAATGCTATAAATGAAATTGATAGCTTCTTTATTGACACTCCAAAAGAATTTACCTTTTATCAAAATGATGTAAGAACCCGGAGAGCTGTGGAGAGAAACGTAGAAATTATTGGAGAAGCTATGAATAGAATTCTCCAGAAAGATAACTCTATCGAACTTTCCAATTCAAGAAAAATTGTTGATACAAGAAATCGCATTATCCATGGCTATGATTCTGTTTCAGACGACATAATTTGGACCATTGTTATTTCACATTTCCCAACATTGAAATCAGAAGTTGAAAAGCTACTCAGCGAATAGCACACAACAAGGTATTTGCAAAAGCTGTGACAGACAAACTTTTTTCAGCTGTTATCCGCTAATCTTCTTCAGTTGTTGGGCTGACTCTATACTTTCGGGTTTTCGTTTACGGTTAAATTTTCGTTACTTTATAGCATCACAAATGGGGCGGACACAGCATTCTTATCCGTTGTGGATAACGTAAAAACTGTACAGTAAAACTCGTACGATACCAAGAGTCAACCAAAATCAGGACGAGACAGGAACTTCAAACCGAATGCAAGAAATTAACTTTGTAAAACACTAGAACAAATTGCAAATGAGAAAGTATTATTTTTTAACAGCTAGTATATTGATGCTCATTTTATCATTGGTTGGATTTTCCGATAATTTGATTACTGATACTGGTCAAAAAAGTAATAGCGACCCAAAATTTATAATTCATGGATTATTCCTTTTTGCATGGTTCATTATTCTTATTATCCAAACCAACTTTATACGGAAAGAGAACTATAAAGCCCACATAAAATTGGGAATAGCGGGTATGATTGTATCAGTCGGTGTATTAATCACTACAGTATATATTTTCGTGGTTATTTATAAGGGATGGGATGTTATGCCTGTCAATGCAAAGGTTAACAGATTTTTTATGCCAAGCTTTGCTTTATTGGTTTGGTTAGGGTATATGAACAGAAAAAAAACTGATAAGCATAAAAGGTTGATGTATGTAGGGACATTGTATATGTTAGGTCCGATTTTAGACAGGGCTTTGGATCATATATTTCCCGATGAACTGGTTTCAAATACTGTTGGCTGGGGGCCCTTTATTATTGGTTTTTGGAGCCTGTTTTTTATTTCCCTCTTCATCTACGACTGGCTAACTCTGAAAAAAATACATCCGGTAACTTATTTAGGTTTTATTTGGTTTTGCATTGTTTGGGCAATTGTTTTTTTTATTTAAATATCTAAATTATTTCTTTAACAAAAATTGCCTGGTTTATTAATAAATCAACAAAGTGGCAAATAGTATATTCAGCATTAAGAATATTTATTCTTACATGTGGATTAACAGAAGAATTAAAATGGGGAAACCCTTGTTACCCATTGCAAAAAAATGAGTTTGGTATGGTTACAAACTTGTTTCCAAAGTTACTTATGTAATGCAATGGTGTCAGTTTTGTAATTTTGTAGCCAAAAAAAGTAAATACGATACTTTAAATGGCAAAGTTGTAAAAGTGAAAATTCTTTACTATTTTATTGCATGTTCAGGCATAACAGGGGATATATTTTAAGTAATTCCTCAACTATTCCTTTCCAAAAATGCACACTTTGGGAAGGGAATAAAAATTAGAGCACAACCTCTCTGTTCATACCGGGTATTTCCATTACAAGATCTTCGCCAAAAGCACTTGCAGGAGTTTGATAGCCCGGGGTAAAGTTTCCGCTTAATACTTTTTGTGCAATAATTAGCGCACTGTGTGTTGTTAAAGTATATCCTTCGGGACCGCGTAGCCGCACAGTAGCTGTATTACCAGCAGTATCAGTTGCCTGTGCCCATATAAGTCCGGTGGCTTTACTTCGCTGTTCATCATCAGGGCCTGCAGCCCGTTGATTTATTTTCTTTTTAATGTAATTACGCATAACATTTGTACGCAGCAGCCAGTTAAATAAAATTTGCAGTTTTAATACATTATACACCTTTTTAGATACGCCTGTATAGGTTTCAATATCGGGTATACCGGTAGTAAAGTATGCTGTGGAAATATCGCCCCATGGAATACTCATTACAAATAATTTTTTTATACCAAAATCAATCCACATTCCTTTTTGCCCCAGCGATGTACGGATTATTTTTCCTGCTTTTCTTACGGCACCCCCCTCCCCTGTTTTATTTGCCATTGTGGTGGCTGTGCCGTGTGAGAGCCCTCCTCCTAATGTGGCAAATGCTAATTTTAAAGAAACAGCATCTGGTAATAATTTTTTTACCTTTAATGCCAGGCAATCGGTGGGCACTACATCAAACCCTGCTCCAGGCATAAGCATAATGCCGGCCTTTTTTGCTGCGGCATCATATTTTTTTATCATTTCAAATACGGCAATGTCTCCATTTATATCCAGGTAATGAGTGCCTGTTTGTATGCAGGCTTCAATCATTTGTTTTGCAGTAAATTGAAAAGGCCCTGCAGCATGTATCACCACTTTTACTTCTTTTAATGCAGCCAGTAAAGCTATGCTGTCATTAAGGTCAACAATTCTAAATGGTAATTGTAGTTTATTGGCCAGTGGCTCAATAATTTCCAGCCTTCTGCCGGCAAGTACAGGTTGTAAATTATATTGCCCGGCATATCGGGCAATTAATTCGCCGGTGTAGCCATTGGCGCCATACAGCAGTAATGAGTTTGATTGCATCCTTAAATGTACAAAAGAAGGCTAACATTATTTTTTATTCCGGGTATTATATCCGGCAACTGCCAAACTTTGTTTGTGGTTAAAAAAAATATTGCTGCAATACCACGCCTGCATCAATTTCACCATTCATCAAATTATAAAGCATATCAGAGAATACATCAGTTGTTATTAAAAAATATTCTTACTTTACTAACTTAAATATTCCGTTTTAAATACTTTTAAATATCAAATGCACAAACAAATGATTATGAAAAAATTAATCCTTATTATTGGTTCAGCTATTTTATGCTGCATGTATTCGGCAGCACAAATCAATGCAAGCCTTTTCCGTTTTCCGGATGTATCAAAAACACAAATTATTTTTACTTATGCCAACGATATCTGGGTTATGCCAAAGGAAGGCGGTATGGCAATAAAGCTTAGCTCACCTCCTGGCGTAGAGGCTATGCCAAAATTTTCGCCTGATGGAAAAACAGTTGCGTTTACCGCAGTATATGATGGCAATCGGGATGTATATACCTTACCCGTTACCGGCGGTATACCGCAAAGGTTAACAGCACATAGTTATCCGGATCGTGTAATTGACTGGACAAATGACGGGAAAAATATTTTATTTGCATCGGGCAGGGAAAGTGGGAAGGCAAGGTTTAACCAGTTTTACACAACACCTGCTGGCGGCGGGGTTCAAACAAAATTGCCTTTGGCTTATGCAGAATATGGCAGCTACTCTCCTGATGGAAAACAGATGGCAGTTGTAATAATGACCCAGGTGGGGCGCAACTGGAAACGCTACCGTGGGGGTACCAATGGTGATATACGCATTTACAATTTTGAAAAACAAACCGAGGAAAATATTAGTGCCACCAGTGATGCCGGCGATGAATTTCCCATGTGGCATGATAACTTTATTTATTTTCTTAGTGACCGTGGCCCGGAAGTTAGGATGAATTTATGGCAATATGATATTGGTAAAAAATCTTTTAAACAGCTTACAAAATTTACAGATTATGATGTGCATTATCCATCACAGGGGCCGGATGATATTGTGTTTGAAGCGGGCGGAAAATTATACCTGTTTCCATTTGCATCACAACAACCCAAAGAAATAAAAGTTACAGCAGTTTCTGATAAGGCTTTATTAAAAACTAAAACCATTGCAGTAAATAATCTTGTACAGCATGCATCCGTTAGTCCCGATGGTAAAAGGGTTTTGGTAGAAGCCAGGGGGGATATTTTTTCGGTACCTTCTGAGAATGGCTTTGTAAAAAATTTAACTATTACTTCGGGTGTGGCAGAGCGTTACCCATCATGGTCGCCCGATGGAAAAACTGTGGCCTACTGGAGCGATAAAACCGGAGAGTATGAATTGTGGGTGATGGAGCCGGGGAAAGAAAACAATGCAAAAAAAATTACAAATTACGGGGCCGGTTACCGGTATAATATATCATGGTCTCCGGATAACCTTAAGCTTGCATTTATTGATAAGGCAGGCAAAGTAAAATTGTACGATATGGTATCAGGCACAACTGCTGATGTGGACCAGGGTCTTTATTTTTCACATGGTAATATGGAAAATTTTACCTTTAGCTGGTCGTCCGACAGCAGGTGGCTGGCTTACAGCCGCGATCTTGAAAACCTGCACAATGCTGCATTTATTTATGATTCAAAAGATAAAAAATCGAAACAGGTAACCAGTGGTTATTACAGTTGTTCCAATCCTGTTTTTAGTCTGGATGGAAAATATTTGTTTATACTTACCTCACAAACTTTTCAGCCAATATACAGCGATGCTGATAATACTTTTATTTATGCCAACAGCAGTCAGCTTGCTGTAATTGGTTTACAAAAAAATACCCCATCTTTTTTACTGCCTAAAAATGACACTGTTGCTGTAAAAGAAAAGGAAAAACCCGCTGCAAAAGAAGAAGTGAAGAAAAAGGATGATAAGCCGGCAGCAGATGAAAAGAAAAAAGAAGTAACACCAGTAGTAATTGATTTTGAAGGAATGGAACAACGTATGGATTTATTACCCGTTTCATCAGGCAATCTTGGTGTATTAAATGCTGTAAAAGGTAAAGCATTATATATTCGTTTTCCCAATACAGGTGAGACAGATGGTAAACCCTCACTTAAATTTTATGATTTTGACAAGCGGGAAGAAAAAACAATTCTGGATGGGGCAGATAATTATTTGCTAAGTGCCAACAATGAAAAAATTCTGGTTTCAAAATCTGGTGCATGGGCTGTTATATCTCCTGATGAAGGGGCCAAATTTGACAAACCGCTTCGCCTTAATGAAATGCAGATGACAATAGATCCCATGCAGGAATGGAAACAAATTTTTACGGATGCATGGCGTATTGAAAGGGATTATTTTTACGATGCCAATATGCATGGTGTAAACTGGCTGCAATTAAAAGACCGTTACGGAAAACTTTTGGAAGATGCCATGAGCCGTGAAGATGTAGATTTTATAATAGGAGAAATGATTGGTGAATTAAATGCCTCACATACCTATCATTCCGGCGGCGACTTTGAAAAAGTAAAATTGGAACAGACCGGATATATTGGAGTAAACTGGGAAGCCGATGGTAATTTTTATAAAATTAAAAAAATCATTCATGGAGCTGCCTGGGATGCAGAAGTACATTCTCCATTAGATATGGGAGGTGTAAATATAAAAGAAGGTGATTATATCCTTGCAGTAAATGGAATACCAGTTACCTCCAATAATGAGCCCTATGCTGCGTTTCAGGGCCTTGCAAATAAAACGGTGGAACTAACTTATAGCAGTACAGCATCATGGGAAAATGCCAAAACAACTGTTGTAAAAACAATGGATGATGAATACCGCCTGCGAAATCTGGAGTGGATTGAGGGTATGCGTAAACGTGTAGATGATGCTACCAATGGAGATGTAGGTTATATTTATGTACCAAGTACCGGGTTGGACGGGCAGAATGAACTGATGCGTCAGTTTAATGCACAATGGAATAAAAAAGCCCTTATTATTGATGAACGTTTTAATAACGGCGGCCAAATACCCGATCGTTTTATTGAAATGCTTAACCGCAGTCCATTATCATTTGTTGCTACCCGTGATGGTAAACCCTGGCAGTTTCCCGGTTTTGCAAATTTTGGTCCAAAAGTGATGCTTATTAATGGATGGAGTGGCAGTGGCGGCGATGCGTTCCCCGATTATTTTAAAAAGAAAAATATTGGCCCATTGATAGGTACCAGAACCTGGGGCGGCCTTATCGGCATTAGCGGTTATCCTGATTTGATTGATGGCGGCACTATTACAGCTCCATCATTTCGTTTATACAACCCCGATGGTACATGGTTTAAAGAAGGCCATGGGGTGGATCCTGATATTGAAGTAACCGAGGATCTGGGGGCTATGGCAAAAGGTATTGATCCGCAATTAGAGCGGGCTATTGTTGAAATAAAAAATTTATTAAAAACAAAAAGCTTTACAGCTCCTGTAGTACCACCGGTTGAAAAAAGAAATTAGTATTTATAAATGAGGGTAAGTAATGCCAACCGGTAATAGAATTACCGGTTGGCGTTAAATAGTGGTATAAAAAGATACTTTGTAGGTGTGAAAGAATTAACCAATTTAAAGATTAACTTAAAAAAATTAAGTTGCCCTGAAGATTAAACTGTAATAATTGTTTTATCTTTTATAAAATTATAAAAGTGCAACTTAAGACTTTACTAATTGTTTGTTTTTTATCCGGTTCATACAATCTGTGTATTGCACAGGAACCAAAACTGATGTTGCCGATTGGGCATACAGAATATGTTCATAGCGCATTCTTTTCTCCTGATGGGAAATATATTGTAACTGCTTCCGTTGATGCAACAGCCAAGGTATGGAATGCTCTCAGCGGTCAACTTGAAGCAGACCTAAAGGGGCATATACAAGATGTTTATAGCGCATCTTTTTCTCCTGATGGAAAATATATAGTAACTGCTTCGCTGGATCATACCGCCAAGGTATGGAATACCTTTACCTGGCAGCTTGTGGCAGACTTAAAGGGGCATACAAGTGGGGTTTATAGCGCATCCTTTTCCCCCGATGGGAAATATATTGTAACTTCTTCTAAAGATAATACCGCCAAAGTATGGAATGTCCTTACCGGGCAGCTTATTGCAGATCTAAAGGGGCATACAAATTGGGTGATACGCCCATCATTTTCCCCTGCCTGCCCTAATGATCCAAAAGGCGGGAAATATATAGTAACTTCTTCCTGGGATGGTACAGCCAGAGTATGGAATGCCCTAAGCGGGCAGCTTGTGGCAGAAATAAAGGGACATACAAATTGGGTTCTTAGCGCAAAATTTTCCCCTGATGGAAAATATATAGTAACTGCTTCACGGGATAGTACAGCTAAAGTTTGGAATGCACTTAACGGTCAGCTTTTGGCAAACCTAAAGGGGCATAAAAGATTTGTTTGGGAGGCCTCTTTTTCTCCAGATGGGAAATATATAGTAACTGCTTCCTGGGATAGTACTGCCAAAGTATGGAATGCTCTTAACGGGCAACTAGTTGCAGACCTAAAGGGGCATTCAAACAGGCTTTATAGCGCATCCTTTTCTCCAGATGGGAAATATATAGTAACTGCTTCAAAAGATAGTACAGCTAAGGTATGGAATGTACGTAACGGGCAGCTTGAGGCTACTCTAAAGGGGCATACAAATGAAGTGGAATACGCATCTTTTTCTCCAGATGGGAAATATATAGTAACTGCTTCCGACGATTATACAGCCAGGGTATGGAATACATTAGGTGGGCAACTTGTGGCAGACTTAAAAGGACATACAAGATTTCTTTGGGACGCCTCATTTTCACCAGATGGAAAATATATTGTAACTGCAGCTGAGGATAATTTAGTCCAGGTATGGAATGTACAAAGCGGGCATATTGTGGCAAATTTAAAAGGGCATACAAGATTTGCCTGGAAAGCATCCTTTTCTCCTGCCTGCCCCGATGATCCTGGTGGCGGGAAATATATTGTAACTACTTCCGGTGATTATACAGCCAAGGTATGGAATGCCCAAAGCGGGCAACTGGTTTCAGACTTAACGGGGCATGCAAATTGGGTTTTAAATGCCTCCTTTTCCCCTGATGGGAAATATATTGTAACTGCTTCTAAGGATAGTAAAGCCAAGGTATGGAATGCACTTAGCGGTCAGCTTATTGCAGACCTAAAAGGGCATAACCGTGATGTTCAAAGCGCATTCTTTTCCCCGGGCTGTCCCGATGATCCTGGCGGCGGGAAATATATAGTAACTGCTTCCCTGGATAGTACTGCCAGAGTATGGAATGCCCAAAGTGGTGAGCTTGTGGCAGAATTAAAGGGGCATACAAACAGTGTTAACAGTGCATCTTTTTCACCTGATGGGAAATATATAGTAACTGTTTCCTGGGATAGTACTGCTAAGGTATGGAATGCCCAAACTGGTCAACTTGTGGCAGACCTAAAGGGACATACAAGTAGGGTTAATAGCGCATTCTTTTCTCCCGATGGGAAATTTATAGTAACAGCTTCCAATGATCGTACAGCCAGGGTTTGGAATGTCCTTACCTGGGAAATTGTGGCAGAATTGAAGGGGCATATGGATTTGGTTTATAGCGCAGTATTTTCTCCCGATGGAAAATATATTGTTACATCCTCCCAGGATAGGACAGCCAAGGTATGGAATGCCTCTAGCGGGCAGCTAATAAAAAATATTGAAGGGGGGGAAAGTTATTTTGAAAAAATTGATTTTATAAATAACCGTATCATAAGTGTTGATATTGGCGAAGTCAGCATTCATGATATGGAAACAGCAAAAAAATTGTATACTTTTTTTGCTGTGGATAGCAGCGATTACCTCATCATTGACAAATACAACCACTATGATGGCACTTCCGGTGCACGCAAACTTCTTTACTACAAATGTGGTAATGAAAATATTGAATTACAGCAGCTAAAAGATAAATTATGGGTGCCCGGCCTTGCAGAACGCATCAATAAAGGAGAAACCATTAATGCTCCAACATTATCAGAATTAGAAATCTGTGGCCTCATCCCCGAAGTGGAAGATATAGGAAGAGAAGGCATTTATAAGTTTAAGATTACGCCACAAAGAGGAGGCCTTGGCGAAACGGTTTTGTTCATCAATAACACGGAAACAAAAAGGTATGCTCCCGGTCAACTCAAAAAAACTGCAACCGGTTATGAACTCACGATCTCAAAAGATATGCTTCAGCCTTACCTGGTTGCAGGTCAACAAAACCTTGTTACCCTAAAAAGCTATACCGCAAAAAATGATATTATTTCAAGAGGAGTGATCATAACTGTTAATAAAACAAAAAAAGAAATAAAAGACCCCAACCTTTATGCTGTAATCGTTGGCGTGAGCGATTACAAGTCAACAGAACTGCACCTCAATTATGCCGCTAAAGATGCACAGGATATGACAAATGCCATTGGTGTATCGGCAAGAAAATTATTAAATAAGCCCGGCAGCGAGCACGTGTTCATTTACAATTTTAATACGGGTAAAGAACGCAGCGGGTACCCGGATAAAAAAAGCATACAATTGGTATTTGATTCAATTGCAAAAAAAGCCACGGCCAATGATATACTGCTGGTGTTCTTTGCAGGGCATGGCACCGTGGCATCAGACAGGGATAATAAAAAGCAGTTTTATTTTCTTAGTTCCGATGCTTCATCCTTTACCAATCCTGCAGAGTCAGGCATCAGCACCAAAGAACTCATTGAATGGATACATCCTAAGAACATAAAAGCACAAAAAAGAATTTTAATACTGGATGCCTGTAATAGCGGGCAGGCCATAAACGACATCTCAGAAAACAAAGAACTTATGGCTGTGCGCAACACAGATGCAGGTGACGAGAAAAAAGAAATAGAGCGGCTCAATGACCAGGCGGGTATGTTTATACTCTCTGCTTCTGCAAGCACCCAAAGTGCTTATGAGTTGGGCAGGTATTCGCAGGGATTGCTAACCTACACTTTACTAAAGGCCATCAAGCAGCAACCCGATATACTGGAAGAAAATAAATACCTTAACCTTTCCCGCTGGTTCAGCGCTGCCAAAAGATCTGTAAGTGATATCATGAACCAGATGGGCAATAGCGGCAGGCAGGAACCACAACTGGTGGCCAACACCAATTTTAATATCGGCATTGTAGATGATGAAGTGATGGCGAAGATTGTATTGCCAATGGAGAAGCCGTTGTTTGCGGCGAGTAATTTTCAGAACAGTGATGAAGCAGCAGACGGAGATAATCTTGAACTGAGTAAGCTGATCAACCTGAAATTAAATGAGATTTCAACCCGTGGTACCGAGAGCCGTATTGTATATGTAATGGGGACTAATTCACCCGATGCATACACTATCGGGGGACGCTATGATGTGAAAGGGAATGATATTACAGTAAGGATCAGCATCCGTCAACATAAAGAAGTAAAACAACGTTTTGAAATCATTGGAACCAAAGATAAACTAAACGAACTGGCTGCTGCCATTGCAGATAAAGCAGCCGGAATCGTAAATTATTAAACATTTCATTTATTTATTGTGTTACTAACCGGGGTAAAAATAAAACCAATCATTCACAAGGCGAACCGGTTTATACTACTATACTACCAGATATTCCAATCCGCTGCAATGGCTTCATTCCGTGTAGTTGGGCGTTGTTTTCCATTAGTCAGTTCCATTACCCTGGCACCTACTATCTTTCTGAGGTCACTGATCTTAAGGTCCTTGTTTTTATCCATCGCTTCCATAACACAGTAAGTAAATACGCCATTTTTCAAAAGTTCACCGTTAGGCAGTTTGATATTTTCAAGTGCCGACTCCGTACCTCCTGCAGCAGAAATGATTGTTGCCCCGGTACTCTTGCCAACATTTACAAACAGGCTCTGCATCAGCTCAAAAATATTCTTCAACCCAAGCCCTGAACCAGCAGCTTTCAGGTTTCTAACTATAACCCCTTTTCCCCCGGAGGACACTGTTATTACGCTGTCTTTCTTGCTGTTTGCTGTTTGAATATCTTCTTTATCCACTTCACCGCTATGGCAGGCATCGATAAGCATCAGTTTTTTGCGGGCGGGTATGCTGTCCAGTAAATTTTCCAGTTCATCATAAGGTAAGCCGTTTTCTTCGG
>JAYUTC010000213.1:0-11040 GCA_043755395.1 Ferruginibacter sp. | reverse complement strand
AAGTTACTGAAGCAGAAGCTGCTGAACGTTTTGTGGATATGAGCAATTACACTGGTTGTCCCGGTTATATTGTGCACTTAACCTGCGAAGGAGCTTTGAATGCAGTACGTAATGCAACAAAGCGAAATCAAAAAATGTTTGTGGAGACCTGTATTCAATATTTAATACTTGATGCATCACTGTATGAAAATAATTTTGAAGGCGCTAAATGGGTAATGAGCCCGCCATTAAGAGAAAAGAAAGATCAGCAAACCTTATGGGCAGGTATCAACCAGGGGTTGGTACAGGTAGTTGCAACAGATCATTGTCCTTTTAAATGGGAACAGAAATTAATGGGCAAAGATGATTTTAGTAAAATACCCAACGGCCATCCGGCAATAGAAAACAGGATGGAATTATTATTCAGCGAAGGCGTTGCAAAAAATAAAATTACGTTGAATAAATATGTGGAAGTAGCCTGTACCAATCCTGCAAAAATATTTGGTATGTTTCCCCGCAAGGGAACCATTGCCGTAGGTAGCGATGCTGATATCGTAATTTTTGATCCTAATGAAAAGCATACACTCTCGGCAGCAACACATCACATGAATGTGGATTATAGTGGGTATGAGGGATGGGAAGTTACCGGTAAAGTGAAAACAGTTTTGTTAAGAGGAGAAGTTGCCATTGAAAATAATGAATGTAAAATTGAAAAAGGATTTGGTAAATTTATAAAGAGAAACAAAGTCGAAAATAAAATTTAAATTTTCACACAAAGTCGCAAAGCAATAAACAAGACTTTCTTTGCGCCTTATTTCCTTAGCGTCTTTGCGTGACAAACTAAACAAACTATGCCAAGAATTATTAAATCAGGACTCATCCAAATGAGTCTTCCAAAAACTGAGGGTGAAGGAACCATAGCAGAAATTAAAGAGGCGATGGTACAAAAACATATTCCACTGATTGAGGAAGCTGGTAAAAAAGGCGTACAGATTTTATGTTTCCAGGAAATTTTTAATACCCCTTATTTTTGTCCGGGACAAGATAAAGCCTGGTACGAAAGTGCAGAAACAGTACCTGGTCCAACGATTGAACGCATGCAGGAATACGCCAAAAAATACAACATGGTAATGATCGTTCCGGTGTATGAAAAAGAACAAGCCGGCGTGTTGTATAATACAGCAGCGGTAATTGATGCAGATGGAACTTATTTAGGTAAGTATAGAAAAAATCATATTCCGCATACCAGTGGGTTTTGGGAAAAATTTTTCTTTAAGCCCGGTAATTTAGGTTATCCTATTTTTCAAACAAAGTATGCAAAAGTGGGTGTGTACATTTGTTACGATCGTCATTTCCCCGAAGGTGCAAGGGCATTGGGGTTAAATGGTGCCGAGATCGTTTACAATCCTTCGGCAACAGTAGCAGGTCTCTCCCAATATTTATGGAAGTTGGAACAGCCTGCACATGCTGCAGCTAACGGATATTTTATGGGTTGCATCAATCGTGTGGGTGTGGAAGCGCCATGGAACCTTGGTAAGTTTTATGGCAGCAGTTATTTTGTTGATCCGCGTGGTCAAATTTTTGCACAGGCCAGCGAAGACAATGATGAATTACTGATCAGCGAATTTGATCTGGATATGATTGAAGAAGTAAGAAGCACCTGGCAATTTTTTAGAGATAGGAGACCAGAGAGTTATGGAAAGTTAACTGAGTTGTAATTCTCACGCAAAGCAGGAAAGGGGCAAAGAAATACATAAGAAAACTCTCCTTCTTATTTCCTTAACGCCTTTGCGTGAAAAATAAATTTAGAAAATATGGCGATATCAAACAATAAATTAGCACAACAACAATACTCCGAAAACTTCAGCGATATTCATCCGCCGTTTGAAACGCATAATGCTGCATTGGTGGAAGCCAACCGTTGTTTATTTTGTTATGATGCTCCTTGTATTAAAAGTTGTCCAACCGGAATCAACGTGCCTAAGTTTATCAAACAAATTACCAGCGATAATATTAAAGGAAGTGCACACACTATTTTTTTGTCTAACATTATGGGTGCCGGTTGCAGCAAAGTTTGCCCTGTAGAAAAATTATGCGAAGGCAGTTGTGTGTTTAATTTAATGGACGAACCGCCAATACCCATTGCTAAATTGCAACGCTATAGTACAGAAATAGCAATGAAAAATAACTGGCAATTATTCAAAAGAAAAAAAATCGAGACATCAAATAACTACCCTTTAGGGAATGGGGGTAAAGTTGCCATCGTTGGTGCCGGCCCGGCAGGTTTAAGTTGCGCCCATGTTTTATCAAGAGAAGGTATTGATGTTACTATTTATGAAAAAGAAAGTAAAGGCGGTGGCCTGATGACTTACGGCATTGCAGCCTATAAAGTAACACCACAGTTTTGCGAAGATGAAGTGAATTATATTTTATCATTAGGTGGCATTGAAATAAAATACAACCAGGAATTAGGAATGAGCATTTCATTAACTGAGTTACAAAAAAATTATGACGCCGTATTTCTTGGTATTGGTGTTGGTTTGGCAAGACAATTAGATATTCCCGGCGAAGATTTAGAAGGTGTGGAAGATGCGATAAAATTTATTTATAATTTAAGAGACAAAGGTTTTCCTGCTGTTTCTGTTGGAGATAGGGTGGCAGTAATTGGTATGGGTATGACCGCAATTGATGCTGCTACACAAGCCAAACGTTTAGGTGCAAAAGAAGTAACCATGCTTTACCGCAGAACACAGGAAGAAATGCCATGTACTCAACATGAACTGGATATTGCTCTGCTTGATGGTTGTAAAATAATCTGGCTGGCAGCACCAAAAGAATTGAAGGGGTTTAATGGAAAAGTATCTGAAATTATTTGCAGTGTTATGCATTTGGGCGAACCCGATTCAAGTGGAAGAAGAAGCCCTGTTGAAACTGGCGAAACATTTTCATTAGAGGTAGATATGGTAATTAAAGCTGCGGGGCAAATGCCTTTTGAAGAATTAATAGAAAAATTGAAATTTAAGAATTCAAAAGGAAAAATAGTTGTTACTGATGATAGTGCAACAAACATTAAAGGAGTTTTTGCCGGTGGCGATTGTGTGAATGGCGGTAAAGAAGTAGTGGATGCGGTGCAGGCGGGGAAGGATGGGGCACAAGCAATTTTAAAATACATTTTTCACGCCAAGGCGCAAAGTTAAGAAGACGCAAAGGATGCCTACCGAAAACGAAATATCTAAATTAGTTGTTGACTTATGTTTTAAAATACATACACAATACGGGCCGGGTTTATTTGAAAGTGTTTACGAAGAAATATTTTGTTACGAATGGAGTAAAACGGAAATTTTATTTACAAGGCAGCATGCTGTACCATTAGTTCATGAACAGATGAAACTTGAGGTTGGTTTCAGGGCTGATATAATTATTGATAACAAAGTTATACTTGAACTAAAATCAATTGAGGCATTAGCACCTGTTCATTATAAACAAGTTCAAACTTATTTAAAACTAACAGGTTGCAAGCTTGGGTTATTGATCAACTTTAATGTACCCTTAATCAAAGACGGTATTCATCGCATCGTTAATAAATTATAAAACTTAGCGCCTTTGCTGCTTTGCGGCTTTGCGTGAAAAATCAATATGGCAAACATAACTTCAAATTTCCTCGGCATAAAATCTCCCAATCCGTTTTGGTTGGCCAGTGCGCCGCCAACGGATAAAAAATATAATGTGCTCCGTGCATTTGAAGCAGGCTGGGGTGGTGTGGTTTGGAAAACATTGGGCAGCCAGGTAAAAAATGTTTCTTCAAGATATTCTGCAGTGGATTATGGCGGACAAAGAGTGATGGGGTTTAATAATATTGAACTCATCAGCGACAGGCCTTTAGAAATTAATTTAAAAGAGATAGCAGAATGTATCCAATTATTCCCTGATAGGGCAATGATTATTTCTTTGATGGCAGACAATGATAAAAAAAGCTGGCACGAATTAATAAAAAAGTGTGAAGACACGGGCGCACATGGTTTTGAATTAAATTTTGGTTGTCCGCATGGTATGACAGAACGTGGCATGGGTGCAGCAGTTGGGCAGGATCCTGAAATTGCAAGGATGGTAGTTGAGTGGGTAATGGAAGTGGCTACAATTCCTGTAATAACAAAATTAACACCAAACGTACATTCTCCGGTTCCTACCGGTAAAGCTTGTGTGGAAGCCGGAACAAATGCACTATCATTAATTAATACTATTCAGTCAGTAACAGGAATTGATTTGGATACGCTTGTTCCCAATCCATATGTAGCAGGTAAGTCAGTATTTGGCGGCTACTGTGGCCCGGCAGTAAAACCCATTGCTTTAAAAATGTTAACCAATATAACTCAGGATGAATTAACAAAAAAAGTTCCTGTTAGTGGGATTGGTGGAATCAGCAACTGGAAAGATGCTGTGGAATTTATGTTACTGGGAGCAAGCAATGTACAGGTATGCACTGCCGCAATGAAACATGGTTTTAGAATAGTAGAAGATATGATTGAAGGTTTGAACAATTGGATGGATGAAAAAGGGTTTAAAAAATTGGATGATTTTATTGGTAAAAGTGTTTCAGCTATAACTCATTGGGAAGAATTGGACATTAACTATCATCATATTGCTAAAATCAATCAGGATAAATGTATTCATTGTGGTTTGTGTTTTATAGCATGCGAAGACACTTCTCATCAATCCATTAATTTAAAATTTGGAAACCCTTACAACACCTATACAATAATTAAAGAAGAATGTGTGGGCTGCAATCTTTGTAAATTGATTTGTCCGGTTGATGATTGTATAACTATGGAAGAGCATCGTGTTGCCCCTGAATATTTAAACTGGAAAGCATTTCAGGAAAAAGGGTTACCATTAAATGATCATTGATTTTACCATTAATTAAATTCTATTGTAATCTGCTCCTTAGTTATACCTTACAGCCCCAATATAAAATTGCATGATTAAATTAGAATATTTTGGCCCCGATGATTTTAGGCAATTGATGGAATGGATAAAAGACGATGAAGCTTTGATGAACTGGTCAGGTTCATTATTCAGCTTCCCCCTTAATCAGGAAAGTTTAGAATGGTATATAGAAGATGTAAATGATATTAATAATGCAGATGCATTTATTTATAAGGCAGTAGAACAAAAAACATGTAAAGTTGTTGGGCATATATCATTGGGTGGCATCAGTAAAAAAAATAAAGCTGCAAGGATAAGCAGGGTATTAGTGGATCCGGGTAGTGAGGGTAGGGGATATTGCTGCCAAATGGTGAAGGCTGTTTTAAAAATTGGTTTTGAGGAGATGAAAATGCACCGCATTTGTTTGGGAGTATATGATTTTAATAAAGCTGCAATACGTTGTTATCAAAAAGCGGGGTTGGTTATTGAAGGTACAAACAGAGATTGCCTGCTGTTTAAAAATAAATGGTGGAGTTTGGTGGAGATGAGTATTTTGGAAGAGGAGTGGATTAAAACTAAAGAATAAATATTATAAAATGATTACTTTATCTAATTATTAGAATACTGCCTTTTAATACAATTTCTCCAGTAACATCGGAACCTTTTATCAAATAAGTATAATTTCCTGCCGGAGATTTTACTCCTTTATAAATTCCGTCCCATCCTTTATTAATATCGGCGGTTTTAAAAATTTCATTTCCATATCTGTTATACACAATAAATGATTGTAAGTTTAAAAAAAGTCCGGGGGGGATTCTAAAAATATCATTCAACCCATCTCCATTAGGGCTAAAAGAATTAGGGATGTAAATATCTTTAAAAACTGTAACCTTTATTTTTTTATCTGTGGTACAATTGTTAATTGAAGTTACATTGAGATTATAAATTGTAGTTAGTGCAGGGCTTGCAACAGGATTTAATATTGAGGGATTATTTAAGCCGCTTGCCGGTGTCCATAAATAACTAACAGCACTTCCGGTAACAGTTGCATTCAATTGCACCGAATTACCAAAAGATATTGATGGGTTTGCCGGGTTAAATGAAATATCAGGAATTGGTTTAACTATCATAACAATAGTATCTGAATCAACAAATGTTGTATTGGGGCAACTCTTGATGGTGTTCATAACACAATTTATTTTATCGCTATTTGTAAAATTAATGGCACTATAGTTAAGATTATTTCCACCAACATTATTTCCATTTAATTTCCATTGAAATGTAGGTGTTGTTCCAACATTTAAAGGCACAGCTGTAAAAGTAACTGCAATACCCGGACAAATATCATTTGCAGAAGCAGTTATATTTAATGAAGCAGGAGCAGATAATTGACTTAGTGTAAAACCTGCAAGCATTGTTGTACCACCTGGGCTAATTACTTCTACATTACCCGATGTACCAGCGCCAACTATTGCTGTAATAGTTGTTGATGAATTGATAATGAATGAAGCTGCGGCTACGCTACCAAAGTTAATTGCTGTAGTTAAATTAAGATTGCACCCTGTAATAGTTACTGCCCCGCCACTGCAAGTGGAGGTTGGTGTAAACGAAGTAATAGTTGGGGTGCAGTAATTATTATATTGTGCTGTGGCATCTTTAAACCAACCGCTATAGCCTGCTGCTATAACTTCGTCATCTACCTGTATGCAGCTAAGATTGATATTGTTTATAGCATTCATGCTTGTAAAAATACCGTTAAACCCGTTTTTTAAACTTAAACAAATAAGCTGGTTATTATTACATCTTAAATCTACCAAAGTAATATTTTTGGTTGCATCTAAACTGGTAAGCAAATTATTATAACACCATAGATTAGTCAATGCAATATTTTTTGTAACATCAAGGCCCGTTAATTGATTATTCATGCATCTTATAAAAGTTAGCGCCATATTTTTTGTAACATCAAGGCCAGAGAATTTATTATCGGCACAATCTAAAATAGTTAATGTAGAATTTTTTGTTACATCTAAATTGGTAAGCAGATTATTATAACATTCTAAAGAATACAAGGTGAAATTTTTGGTAATATCCAAAGTAGTTAGCAGGTTATTACCACATCCAAAAGCAGTTAAGGTAGCGTTTTTTGTAACATCTAAACTTGTAATCAGGTTAGATTCGCAACCAAAGGAAGTTAATGCAATGTTTTTTGTAACATCCAAACTGGTAAGCAGGTTATTACCACAGCCAAAAGAAATAAGCTCAGTATTTTTTGTAACATCTAAATTACGTAACTGGTTATCATCGCAACCAAAATTTCGTAATAAAATATTTTTTGTTACATTTAAAGTGGTTAGCCTGTTATTGGTACAAAGCAAAGAGTTTAATGCAGTGTTTTTTGTAACATCTAAACTTGTAAGTTGATTACGGTCACAAAGTAAAGCCGTTAGAGCAATATTTTTAGTAACATTAATACTTGTGAGGTTATTTGTATTGCAAAATAACCGGGTTAAAGAAACAAAATCCTGAATGCCTGTTAAATCAGTAATATTTCTGTTGGCAACATCCAGCGAAGTAATGCCACTTATATTTGCTTTGGGTACCGAGCCATCCACAGGCGCAATATCTAATCCTAAATTAATAAGAGCCAACTCAAAATTAGGATCGGGTATAAGGGTATTTTGTGCTTTTACTGTTATGATAAAACAGATCGAAAGCATTGTAAAAAATAAAGCCAGTGTTACAGTATTTCTCATCAAGAGAATTTTATTAAAAAGACTTATAAAAGGCTGGTAAAGCTGCCTTAAAATTAAACAGTATTTTTCTTTTTAAACGCAAATGTTTAATAAAACGTTGCCTGTAAGCATATTTGAAAGGGCAAAGCAATACAATGCACAAAGATGAAAACAGAAATTTTTTTTAGTTGGGTTATTTTGTAATCAACAGCTATTTTTCATGGCATCATCCTAGTGTTATTTATATCCCGATTTTTATAGGGACTCACTTTTACAGCAAACCATTGGGGAGCATTAATTGTGTTTTACTAAAGAAAGTTTATTGGAGATTAAAATAAGTTTAATTTCTTTAACAAAAGACGTTTTGTATTTTTAAATTCTTGTCATATTTCATGAAACATTTCTCATTATTATTATCTTGTTTCGAAAAAACACAAAATGTGGTTAAGCCAATAAACAAATATCAACTCAACTCCAGCGCCCTCAAAATATCCCCTAAAATATCATCCACATGTTCCAACCCAATAGAAATACGGATTAAACCCGGCGTAATATTCACGGCCAATCTTTCTGCTTCGGTAAGTTTTGCATGTGTGGTACTTGCCGGGTGAGAGGCAATACTTCTTGTATCGCCCAGGTTAGCAGTAAGTGTCAACATTTTTAAATTATTTAAAAATGCACGGCCACTTTCTAAACCACCCGTTAAATTAAAACTAATTAAACCTCCACCGTTTTTCATTTGCTTAATAGCAATTGCATGTTGTGGATGGCTTTGTAAAAAAGGATATTTAAGCCAGCCGATCTTTGCATGGCCTTCCAATGCTTTTGCTATATGCAATGCATTAGCAGCATGGCGTTCCATGCGTACATCCAATGTTTCTAAACTTTTGCTAAGTACCCAGGCATTAAAAGGCGATAATGCAGGGCCGGTACTGCGGCAAAATAAATAAATCTGTTGTATCAATTCTTTTTTGCCCAATACAATTCCACCTAATACCCGCCCCTGCCCGTCGAGCCATTTGGTGGCGGAATGAATTACAAAATCGGCACCAAAATCAATGGGGCACTGGTTTACCGGTGTGGCAAAACAATTATCTACATTCAATAAAATATTATACTTCTTCGCAAGACCACCTGCAAACTTCAAATCAATAATATCCAATCCGGGGTTAGTAGGCGTTTCTAAATAAATCATTTTAGTGTTAGGCTTAATGGCAGCTTCCCAACTGGCAATGTCATTTGCACTAACATAACTTACTTCAATACCGTAATTAGGTAAATATTTATTTAGTACAGTAACTGTACTTCCAAAAACAGAACTGCATGAAATTAAATGATCACCTTTTTTTAACAGCGCCATAAAAGATGCAAACACTGCAGCCATACCAGTTGCCGTTGCATAACCGGCCTCTGCTCCTTCAAGCACAATCATCTTATTAGTAAACTCCTGTACATTAGGATTGCTAAAGCGGCTGTAAATATTATCATTACTTTCATCTGCAAAAGCAGCCCTCATATCTTCGGCATCATCAAAACAAAAGCTGCTGGTTAAAAATAATGGCGTACTGTGTTCCATTTCATTGGTACGGTCAGTTTGTATTCTTATAGCCTTAGTTATAGGATTCATTTTATTTCTTTAACTAGTAAAATAATACAGCAGTTAACCCATTAACTATTTCACCACAACATCCCATGTCAAGTTTGTCCCGCCTCTTTTCAATGTTTCAGCAACACTGCAATATTTATTCATCGATAATTCGCAGGCACGTAATGCTTTTTCTTTATCGATATCTCCTTTAAGTGTAAAAATAATTTTAGCATTTGCCCACAGCGATGGTTCTTTACCGGGTTCTCTTTCTCCGGTAATTTTTATGGAAAAATCATCAATATTTTGGCGTTGCTTTTTTAATATCATTACAATATCAATAGCACTACAGCCGCCCAGGCCCATCAGCAGCATTTGCATAGGGCGTACACCAAAATTAATACCTCCGGATTCATCACTGCTGTCCATTCTAACAGTATGTCCATTGGCATCTTTGGCTTCAAAGCCAAAATCACCTTTTATACGGTTTAAATTAATTTCAATCATTTTAAAACATTTTTACAAATATAAATATTGCAAGCCTTTACTTTGCATTTTATATGTATTGTTTTTCGTATTTAGTAAGTATTAATGAGCATCTATAAACATACCGCCAGTTTTACTTTAGAAAATGGATTTACATTTCCTGAAATTGAAATTGCATACACTACTTACGGCAAACTAAATGCCGATAAAAGCAATGTGGTTTGGGTATGTCATGCGCTTACCGCCAACTCCGATGTGGCGGACTGGTGGAATGGGGTGGTGGGAAATTATCATGTAATTGACCCGGAAAAATATTTTATTATTTGTGCAAATATATTGGGTTCCTGTTATGGCAGCACCGGGCCGTTAAGTATAGATCCGGCTACCCAACAACCTTATTACAACAATTTTCCATTGATAACCATTAGGGATATGGTGCAGGCGCATATTTTACTACGTAAATATTTGGGATTAGAAAAAATATATTTATTAATGGGGGGCAGCATGGGAGGTTATCAGGCTTTAGAATGGTGTGTTATGGAAAATAAAGTGATTCAAAATTTATTGCTTTTGGCAACTTCGGCAAGTGAAAGTGCATGGGGTATTGCAACACATACCGCACAGCGACTTAGTATTGAGGCAGATGGTACCTGGAATACAGCATCGCCAAAAGCTGCCGCTAAGGGATTAAAAGCTGCCCGTGCTATTGGTATGCTTACCTATCGCAATTATGGTATTATGGTGCGGCAGCAAACTGATGCTGATATAGAAAAAACTGATGATTATAAAGCATCCTCTTATATTAATTACCAGGGAGAAAAATTGGTACAACGCTTTAATGCCTATAGTTACTGGCAACTTACCAAAAGTATGGATAGCCACAATTTGGCACGTGGCCGTGGTGGCAATCTGGCAACTATATTAAAAAACATTACACAACGTACCTTAATAATTGGCATTAGCAGCGATATTCTTTGTCCATTAACTGAGCAACGATTTTTAACTACCCATATACCCAATGCTGCTATGATAGAAATTGATTCTGATTATGGGCATGATGGTTTTATGGTGGAGTCAAAAATCATATCGCAACATTTAACTGAGTGGATCCGTGATTTATTTTTGCAGGCCTAAATTGCTTAACCAAATTTTTGTTTAAACTTAAAGATACTGATGGGTACAATTATTTAGATTGGTACTATAAAAGTTATAAAAAAATTGACCTGTAAATCGATATCAAACTACAAAAAATTACAACAACTCCTACTGCAACAAACATTTTTTTTACCGGAAGTTTGGAAGTGAGCATGGCAGAAAATGGGGCAGTAATGATGC
>JAYUTC010000212.1:0-4393 GCA_043755395.1 Ferruginibacter sp. | reverse complement strand
TTACATCATAATCAATCCCAGACAAGCCTCCAACTATTGTGTTTTTATAAATTAAATTATGAGGAATATCATACTCCCCTAAAAAGTTTATAGCGCTTATATTTTCAGCTTTGGGAGAAACTGCAATTTTTGTAAGATTACTACAAGATAAAAGGAGTAAAACAAAGACCACTAAAAAGGCTGTTGATTTATGTATTTGCATAAACAGATTTATTTTACAAATTTGGTGAAAGAAAGTTATGTTTTACTATTTAAATATATTATCTGTAAAATATTTTACTTTTATGCAAACAAGTTAAGTGAAAACACTCCTCTTAATACGACATGCTAAAAGCGACCAAAGCTTTTTTGGAAATGATTTTGAGCGGCCACTGAATGAACGTGGTAAAAAAGACGCACCGCTAATTGCAAAAAAACTATTAGTCAGAGATTTAGCTATTGATACTTTTGTAGCCAGCCCTGCAAAACGTGCAAAAAAAACTGCTGAATTATTCTGTAAAGAATTTGGGCATAATGAAGAGAATATTATTTTTATTAGCGCACTTTACCATGCCCGGCCCGAAGTTTTTTATGACATAATTAAGAATCTGGATAATTCTATTAATTCAGTTTGCATTTTTTCGCACAACCCCGGTATTACTTATTTTGTAAATGAACTTGTAAACGATATAAGAGTTGATAATATGCCTACTTGCGGAGTATTTGCAATAAAAACAGAAATAAGCCATTGGAAAGATTTTGCCAAAGTCAAAAAAGAATTTTTATTTTTTGATTACCCTAAAAATAATTAATCCTCATAATTTCATTTCAAAGTATACTGCTGTTGAAACAGGGTTATGATAATATGGTGCTATTTCATAAAAACCATATTTTTTATAAAGATTAATTGCCGGCAGCATATGGTTTAATGTATCTAACCGTATAAATTCATATTTACATTTACTGGCAAGTACTATTGCATTTTCCAGCAATATTTTTCCACAACCATTATTTCTATGAGCCGGTTGAATATACATACGTTTTAGTTCTGCAATGTTTGTTGAAATTCTTCTTAAAGCAACGGAGCCTGTAATTATATTATCATTCACACAAAGAATAATTCCGCCATCTGCAGAATTATACATTGTTCTTAAACTTTGCAATTCTTTGTCAAAATGCTGAAATTCTAAATCTATATCAAGCCAGGCTGCATATTCTTTAAATAACAATGCGGCCTTTTTATACTCTTCATCAGTTTGTACCAATAAATATTCATACATATTTTGTTGGTTTACTTGTAAGATAAACACCGGCAAATATTAATACTGCTGCGGCAAATTTATACAATTGTAATTCTTCTTTTAAAAAAAGCACAGCAATTAAAGTTGCAAAGAATGGTTGTGTATAAATATAAAATCCTGCAGTAGAAGATCCCAAAACCTTTATTCCATATACATTAAAGAGATAAGCTAAAAATGTACCTGCAAATACAACTAAGGCCATGCTAATAAAATCGATAGCAGTAAAATCAGACCATTGTATTTCGATAAACTCTGTCCATCCAAAAGGAAGAATCATAATTAACCCAATTGTAAAAATCCAACGAATGATCACCAAAGGATTATATTTAAGCATCAGGGGTTTTACCAGTATAAAAAAAATGGTATAGGAAATTGCATTTAAAATAATTAAAATATCTCCCCATATAATACTGTTGTTATCTGCAACACTTCCTTTTGCTAAAATTAATACACCGGCGCCGGTAATACCCAATATCAGTCCACAAATTTTAGCTATGCCAATTTTTTCTTTTAATATCCAGGCAGCAATAAACACAATTAAAATTGGTGTTGTAAGCATCAGCAATGAAGCGTGTATTGGATATGTTAAAGAAAGCCCTTTAAGAAAAAGTAATTGGTTTATGGCAATCCCGGTTAAAGCACACCAAACAAACCTCATCCAATCTTTACTTTCAATTTTTTTTAGTGCGGTAAGGTTTTTACCTGATGGTTTTAAAAAATATAATAACCAAAATAAAAATACGCTAACACCAACCCTAACCACATTTATACCAAATGGTTTTGCCAGTTGTAAATTTGTAAGGTGTTTTACTGCACTAATGTTTATTGCAAAAAAAAGATTGGTAAACAGCAGCGCTAAATGGGCGGTAGTTATTTTATTTAAAGGCATCATCGATATTGTAAAAGTAACGATATACAAATTGCAGCTAAAAAATGTAAAATATTTTTCTGTGGTTTTTTGCCAACTGTGGTTTTTGCTACAGTAAAAACAAAATAAAAAAGTCATTATGCTTTTACACATAATGACTTTATACTTACTAACCCCTAATAAGTGAAAAGTGAGATTTTATGCAGTTTGCATCTCTTTCACCTTTTCTCTTATTTTGGCTTCTATTTCATTGGCCATTTCGGGATTATCCAACATTAATTGTTTTACCGACTCTCTTCCCTGGCCAAGTTTATCACTATTATAGCTAAACCAACTTCCGCTTTTTTGAACTATCCCCAGTTCAACACCCATGTCTATTATTTCGCCAACCTTAGAAATTCCTTCACCATAAATAATATCAAATTCGGCCTGGCGGAATGGGGGTGCAACTTTATTTTTTACCACTTTTACCTTTACGTGGTTTCCAATTGCCTCATCACCATCTTTAATTTGAGTCATCCGGCGAATATCGAGCCGAACAGATGCATAAAATTTTAAAGCGTTGCCACCAGTAGTTGTTTCGGGATTGCCAAACATTATACCTATTTTTTCACGAAGCTGATTAATAAAAATACAACAGCTGTTTGTTTTATGAATTGTTGCGGTAAGTTTTCTTAATGCCTGACTCATTAACCTTGCCTGTAAACCCATTTTACTGTCCCCCATTTCCCCCTCTAACTCACTTTTAGGAACCAAAGCGGCAACAGAATCTATTACTACCACATCCAATGCTCCTGAAAGAATTAAACGGTCTGCAATTTCCAAGGCCTGCTCACCATAATCGGGCTGAGAGATTAATAAATTATCAATATCCACTCCCAATTTTTTTGCATAGCCGCTGTCAAATGCATGTTCGGCATCAATAAAAGCACACATACCCCCCTTTTTTTGGGCTTCTGCTATTACATGAATAGCTAAAGTTGTTTTACCACTGCTTTCCGGACCATAAATTTCCACCACTCTTCCTTTTGGTAAACCACCAATACCCAAAGCCATATCCAAACCAATAGATCCTGTGGAAATAACATCTATTTCCATATTGGTTTTTTCATTCATCATCATTACGGAGCCCTTACCAAAATCTTTATCGATTTTATCCATCGTTAATTTTAGTGCCTTAAATTTTTCTGATTTCTCTAATTTGTCTGTGTTGCTCATGTTTTTGTTTTTTATAAGTGATGTATCTGATTTTGTGTTGTAAATGTAAATTGCGAACCAAAGATAATAGTTTTATTTTATCAACACTAATTTATTTAGCGTTCTTTTTAAAATAAAAAACCCATCCCGAGGAATCGGGACAGGTTGTGTTCAAGCATGAGAAAAATCTACTAAAGTTATTTCTCGAGTTTTCAGGCTTAGGCTTAAATTCGGGCCTTTAACAATCCACTTATATATTTTTAGTTTGTAAAGGGTGCTATTGTTTTTATAACTTGACAAAGGAAAGTTAGTTTTTTCATGTAAACAATACCACATAGGGGGTATTTTTTAGGGTGAATACACATTTTTGAAACGCATATAAATAATAATTATAATAAACACTGGTTTATTATTAATTTTTTCAAAGCGTTAAAAAAATAAGTAGGTTTGTTGCCTTAAAACTAAAACAAAATGAAAAAGATTTTTTTAGCAGTTGTATTATCAATCTCATTATTTAAAGCCAGCGCCGATGAAGGAATGTGGCTACCCATGTTATTGGGCCAACAGGTATATGCTGATATGGTAAAAAGAGGATTGAAGCTTACCAAAGAACAATTGTATTCTGTTAATAAATCATCTTTAAAAGATGCTATCTTATTTTTTGGCCGTGGCTGTACCGCTGAAGTAGTAAGTGCCGAAGGTTTATTATTTACTAACCACCACTGTGGTTACGATGCCATTGCAAAAGCAAGTTCAGTTGAGCATAATTATTTACGTGATGGTTTTTATGCTTTTAATAAAGACCAGGAAATTCAAACAAATTTAACTGTTCAGTTTTTAGATAAAATTGTAGATGTTACTAAAGAAGTGGAAGAGGGTTTAAAAGGATTAAGCTGGGATGAAAGAGTTAAAAAAACACCGGATGTATATCAGGCAATTACCGATAAAGTAATGAATAAAGAAAATGGCTTAACCGGAAAAATTTACAGCATGTTTAAGGGTAACCAGTTTTTAATGTATGTATATAAAGTGTACAGGGATATCCGTA
>JAYUTC010000211.1:0-4410 GCA_043755395.1 Ferruginibacter sp. | reverse complement strand
GTTTCACTAATCGTTTCCTCAAAGGGCCGTATTGTATAGTTTAATTCATTAATTGCCTTTGCACTGCTTATAAGCCGGTTACCATTAAACAAAGCATCAAGGGCTTCTGCAGTATAAACAGGTTCTTTTTTTTGAATTGCTGCCAATAAGTTAACAATGGGTAAACCCGCCCATGCTGCTACCCCCGGGAGTTTAAAAGTTTTAATTTTTTTGTCCGATACTTTTGACAGTATTTGTGCAACATGTTTAAGACTGTGCCATTTTCCAGAAAGCAGGTAAGCCTTACCGGGACTACCTAAATAAAGAGAGTTTACAATGGCATTAGCTACATCCCTGCAATCACAAAAATCAAATCCCCCATTAAATATAAAAGGCAATTTGCCGGTATACAGATCAATAAGCACTTTACCTACTAAAGAGGGTTTAAAATCATAAGGCCCCACAATAGAAGTAGGATGCATTACCAATACCTCCATACCTTTATTATTTGCTTCCAGTGCAATTTGTTGCCCTTCAAGTTTTGAACGCTCATAAGCAAACCCTTTTTCATCAATTGATTTTCTGCTTTCATCCAGTATTTCAAAAGAGGGCTTTTGTTGAAAAGCATGAATAGAACTGATATGAATGCATCGTTTTATCTGGGCCTGCAATGCATTTTCTATAACCAATCTGGTTCCTTCTACATTAGTAAGTTGTACAAGTCCGTCAGGATCGCCATTTACCGATATCAATGCCGCACAATGGATAACCGTATCACAATCCTTCATTAAAGAACTTAATATACCTGTATGAAGGAGATTTCCTTTTATAATTTCAACAGGTAAACCCTTGCAGGAACGGCTATCATTATCTCTAAATAATGCTTTAACAGGAATATCCCTTTTACAAAGTTCCTGAAGTAATGCTGCTCCAAGATGTCCTGCTGCACCGGTAATGGCAACTTTCATTGTTTTATTATTCAGGCGAAAAGGTAAACTAAATAACAAGCAAATTGATATTTTACAGAAGTTAATTTACAAGTACAAATAAATTGACTTTTTTGTAAAGCTTAAACGGTTGGGGTTAAAAACAAGATATTTAAAAGAATAAAAATATGGTTTTTAATTTCTATGATGAACCTATTTTTGGGTTCGTTTTTTTCTGTAATATTTTATTGTATTATCTTACAGCAAAACTTAATTGCTAATTTAAATATAACTATTATTAAAATATTTTTATGCAAACACGTCGTAATTTTTTAACAGACACCGGTGCTCTCGCTATTGGTTCTATTTTGTTACCATCTTTTTCTTTTGCAGCGGGGCGTAAAAAAAATATCAATATCGGTATTCAATTATATACGGTTCGTAAAGAAATGCTGGCTGATGCAACAGGAACATTAAAGCAACTGGCAGCGCTGGGTATTAAGCAGATTGAATCGGCCGCAAGTGAAAAGGGGCATTATTACGGATTAACGCCAAAAGAAATGAAACAAACTTGTGCCGATTTTGGGATGACACTCAGAAGCGGTCATGTACATATTGATGAAAAATGGCAACAAACCATGAATCAAGCTGCTGAAGCTGGTCAGGAATATCTGATATGTTCAACATTACCATCTACCGGACAGACAGCGGATAATTATAAAAAAGTTGCTGATATTTTTAATAAAGCAGGCGAAGAATGCAAGAAGTTAAATATTAAATTTGGATACCATAACCATGGTTATGAATTTGAAAGTGATAAGGGGGAAGTATTGTATGATGTTTTGTTAAGCAATACTGATGCTGCTCTTGTGAACATGGAAATGGACCTGGGATGGGTAATTGTTGGAGGGAAAAATCCATTAGATTATTTTCGAAATTTTAAAGGCCGCTTTCCATTATGGCATTTAAAAGATATGAATATTTTAAAAAAAGAGAGCACCGAATTTGGCAAAGGAGGATTGGATATAGTGCAAATGTTTAAGCATATTAAAGAGGCAGGTATGAAATATTTTTTTGTAGAACAGGAAGAGTATGCAAATTCCCCATTTGAAAGTATGGAGTACAACATTGATTACTTAAAAAAAATGACATTGTAAACCAGGCAGGTTTTCTATCTTAAACCTTATCTTTTTACTATCTGCTTTATTACAATTTTGCTGTTACACATGAAATTCTATACTGCAATTGCTTTTACAAATCAGCTGAATTTATTTTAATGAAAAACATACTGGTTATTTCTTTCCTTTTAATACAGGTATGCTGTTTTGGTCAGCAACAAAAATATAAAGTAATTGCTTATTATACCGGAAATGGTGAAACCATCAGTAAATACCCGGTAGATAAACTCACCCATATTATTTATAGTTTTCTTGATTTACAAAACGATACGCTTTCTTTTCGTAATGAACAACAACGCATTATTCTGCAACAATTGGTACAATTAAAAAATAATAATCCACACTTAAAAATTATGGTATCCATTGGTGGTTGGGGCGGTTGTGCACCCTGTTCAAATCTTTTTGCATCAGCAACACATCGTAATACTTTTGCAAAAACAACTGTGGAACTATTTAAACAATATAATATTGATGGACTTGATCTGGATTGGGAATATCCGGTTATTGAAGGTTATCCAGATCATAAATACGATAAAGCAGATAAATATAATTTTACCGAACTTGTAAAAGTGTTGCGCCAAGAAATGGGGAATAACTATCAACTGAGTTTTGCAGCCGGAGGTTTTATTAATTATCTGGAGCAATCAATCGATTGGGATGCAGTAATACCTTTAGTAAATTTTGTAAATCTTATGACTTATGATTTGGTTAATGGTAACAGTACTGTAACGGGTCATCACACTCCCCTGGCAGATTATTTGCCAGGTCAGGAGTCATCGCAAAAATGTGTAAACTGGTTGCTGAATAAAAAAATGCCAGCTGATAAACTGATTATTGGTGCCGCATTTTATGCAAGGGTATGGAATAATGTTGCAGATATTAATCATGGATTGTATCAAAACGGAAAGTTTATTCAGGGTATTTCGTATAAAAATTTTTCAAGTTACTTTAGCGATACTTCAGGATTTAAATACCATTGGGATAAAAAAGCAAAAGCTCCATATCAATACAACCCTGAAAAAAAATTATTTGCCACTTTTGATAACGAACATTCCATCAAAGAAAAAACAAAATTCATCCGCCGTAAAAAATTGGGTGGCATTATGTTTTGGGAATTAACAGAAGATAAACCCATGAAGGGTCTTGTTAATATAATGAGTAAAAAGTTAAATTAATCATTTAATTCTTCAATTTAATTGTATTATGGTAATAATGTGTAGTGACCATGTATGCAAAGCCACTTATTGTTTTCTTTTACAAAAATACGAGTTGATTTTCCCCTGCTTGTAAATGGCACTCCATCATTTAATCCTGCATCCGACCAGTAATAAATAATCCAGGCCACGTTTTCTTTAATGGTTATCACCGGCTCGTGCATCTCGGTATGAACATTACTGGAATGTTCCATCCAACTTTTGATTCCGTTTAACTCTGTGATTTTACTAACCCTTAAAACAGAATCAGTTTCACCAAACTGCGTAAAATCGGGATGAACATATTGGGCGTACCTGTCAATATCTTTTTTTTCTATTGCATCCCACATTCCGGTTAACACCAATTTGATGGCAACTTTATCCTCTTCTTTGGTTTGTTGTTCTGTACAATTGCAAAAAAGAGTAACGGTACAAAATAAGAGCAGTCTAATGCAAGAAGGCATATAAATAATTTTATCTTGTTAAACTGGTTTTGTAATCGTACAATTTAAATACAACTATTTTGATTTGCTTACAGTTCCACCTTTTTGACTATCAACTGTTACATTATATTTGCCATTTCCCTGTACAATCCATCTTACTGTTACATCATCAAGGCCGGGGATATTGCGCACATTAATGGTTTCGGGATTGTTTTTTTGTTCAGTTGTAATATTCAGGTCTGCATTTTCAACAATCATACCCGCCAATACTTTTGCGCCACTGATTGTGATATAATCAGGCCTTTCAATTTTATATTTTAAGTCCTGATTAGAATGTGTAGGCATCAGGCGGCTGTTAGAAATAATTGCAGTAATCTCTTTCATTCCATCTCCTAAATCTTTTTCAATTATGGTATCTACATTAAGTTTTGGAGTATGATGGCAATGATATATGGTGAAAGCCATATTGCGATGTGCATCACTTTCTAATAAAAACCCCGGGTGAGCTCTTCCAAAATTTTTTTTGTACCCGCCAATTTCAATTTTACCATATTGTGGATGATCATATTCGTGCCATGGGATAAATGCATCTTTAAACAAAAGGTATCTATCAAACTGTGCAGCAGCATTATCCTGGGGATCACGGGTAGCATCTTTGTTGAACATTAAATAAGGAGTCCACAATTCATTA
>JAYUTC010000210.1:0-11167 GCA_043755395.1 Ferruginibacter sp. | reverse complement strand
TTGTTCCAACTTCGTGGAATTGGGACTCCAATTGGGCGGGACCTATATGGGATGCTGCCATATTCATTGTGCCAGATCTGCTTTATAAATACTATGGTGATCAACGCCCTTACATTACTATTTATGAAACCTGTAAAAAATATCTGGCATTTCTCGATACCTGCCGCGATAGCCGAGGGTTGTTAACTAAGGGTCTGGGCGATTGGCTATATTATAAGGCAATCACTCCAGTTGACTTTATGACTACCTGCTATTATTATCAGGATTGCATAACAATGGCTAAAATGAGCAAGTTGCTGAACAAAGGAGAAGAAAGCCGCTATTTGGCAAAAGCAGCGGAACTTAAAAAATGCATCAATAACAATTTTTTTCGAGCCGATAGTGCTGTGTATGCAAATAAGACTCAGCTCTCTTATGCACTTCCTCTCTATATGGGCATTGTATCAAAGAAGCATGAAAGCCGGGTTGCGGCTAATTTGGCACAAGCCATTCGCGACAACGATTACAGTCTTGATTTCGGCTTTATTGGAAGTGCCGTTGTACCACAAGTGCTTTCTGATTATGGTTATAATGATGTGATGTATAAGCTTGCCACCAAAACAACCATGCCTTCCTATGGCTATTGGATCAAGGAGTTGAATGCTACTTCTCTTTTCGAAACATGGAATATTACCTTAAATAGGGGTGATGCCTCATTAAATCATCCTTCGATGGGAAGTATCAGTGCATGGATGATAAAATCGCTGGCAGGGATCAACATTGCTCCTGATGCAGTAGCTTTTGAGAAGGTTATTATAAAACCTTCTTTTGTTGATGGCTTGTCATATGCGAAGGGAACTCACAAGTCTGTCAATGGTACAGTATCTTCTGAATGGCACCGTACGGGTTCGGCTATCGAGCTCAAAGTAATCATTCCCGCTAATAGCAAGGCTTTGATAGTATTGCCTGATAAGGAAGTGGAAGTGAGTGGTGGTGAACACATTTTTAAAATAAATCTATAAGTCGTTGATCGCAAAGGTTGACTGATTAGTGTAAGTGTGGCCTTCCCTGATTTTGCCCCCCCCCCAAAAAAAACTTTCTGGAAAGCACGGAAATCAAAGGGAGTGTATTCATATTCAGGATTTTGGTAACTGGTACCAATAAACGAAAATAAAAATTCAAAGAAGAAAACCGCCGACCGAAATAAGCTGCATGCTGCTTTTGATGAATTGCTTAACAAAGGCGCTTTCAAGGGTGTTTATATTTTCTTTTAGACTTTTCTTTTTGTTTTTTTTCATTCCTCATAAATCACTTAAACAATCATTGGCTTGCCATCTTTTAACCACTTCCAAAACGTTTTACAGCTAAACGCCAATTGTAGACATTGCCGAGCGACAGGATTTTACTTCTATTTATTTTTGAATAGATACTTAACTTTAAAACCAGTTAGTTCTGCTGCTTCTTTAACATTGATGATTTCGATTTTTTTCTCTTCATAAGGAATGATTTTATATTCATCAATAACTTTCAAAACTTAGGTAATGGGTTCTTCTAAAATTCCTTTACAAAGTGGTATAAATTTATCAACTGTTAAGTGCATTAGATATTTTTGTTTCATAGTATTTAATATTTTTAAATACGAGTAAACCATAAATTAGAAAACAAATTGTAAGTTTATACAACAATAATGTGATACTAAATTTACATTAAAACTGAAGTGTGATGTAGTTAGGGGAGATTATATGGTTTGTGTATCTAAATTGAACCCAAATACGCTGCAACACTTATTAATAAAGGGATTTTATTTAATGAATCGGAAGGGAATTTCCATTTTATTTTTTATTATTAATAAAGATTACGCCATCTTTAATATCTGCAGCCAACTGTTGAATAGTTTTTGTTACAAATAATTTTATCAATTGCTTTTTAATGGACTTATACTTTGCATGCATCGGGCAGGGTTGAGTTTCTGAACATTTTTTTAAACCCAATACACATTTTTCCAGCACCTGATCTTCTCCCATAGCTTCAAGAATAGATCGGACTGGAAGTTTTTTTGCTTTTTCTGTAATAAAAAAACCTCCGTTAGGCCCTCTGGCAGAACTTATAATTTTATTTTCTCTTGTAAGCGATTGTAAAATTTTTGCAGTAAATGAAAGGGGCGAATCAATAGCTTTTGATATTTCTTTAATACCCAATTTATTTTCTTCTGTACTTTTTTGGGCTATATAAATGGTAGCCCTTAGTGCATATTCTGTTGCTTTTGAAAACATTATTTTATTTTTAAAATGGAAACTACAATTATTTTCAAACTATTTTCATTTATTTATGAATCACGTTATTTTTCCATTCTGCATAAGAATCATTTGTTTCATATAATTTTAAATTTTCAAGTTTTACCACTTCAGGAAGTTTTTCTATTAATTTATTTTTTATAAAAAGTAACATATTTTCTGCTGTTGGTTCTGCCTCCCATATAACTAAATTTTCCTGTGAAGTAAATGATGGATTAGCCAATAAAAAACATCGGGATAAGATCAGCTTATGATCGAAATATTCGATAACTGATACCATTACCAATTTTTTTATTTCTTTAAAGTCAATAATAAATCCAGGTGATGGTAAATAATCATCGTTATTGTCTGAAGAAACTGTAACATGTAATTGATAGGAATGTCCATGGATATTTTTGCAGGCTCCCTTATAACTAAAAATAGCATGTGCCATTTCAAAATGGAATATTTTTGTTAAGAGTAACATGATAATTAATGGAGTTTAAATAGATTGTTTATATAAAAACTGGTTTTGGTTTTCATACTATTTTTATTTTTTTAATGTAACAGGTTATTTGGTTCTTCACAAGTGGATATAGAATAAAAAGAAAGCCAAACATCATTACAAAACCCGAAATAAAGAATACAATTAAAAATGGCCTGAGTTGTAGCATCATACTGCTAAATGGAATTTGCATAGTACTCATTTGCCATTTAGCTTTTAAAATTCCTGCTATGATCAGACAGATCCAAAAAATTAAAAGAGATATATTGGCTATCCAGTAACCACGGTTAAACCATTTTAGATATTTAGTAAAAGGCTGACAGGTGTCATGTAATATATCAAAAGCAATAGCGAGTAACAAAAAGCTATTGATTCCAATGGTTGCCCCCATAGTGTGTGCCACAGTAATATGTGTTCCATGAGTATATACATTTATTGCAGGTACCGACATTGCAATTGCCAACAGCAAAGTTAAAAAGATCCAAATATCTGCTGCTATCAAAAAACGGTATGCAGTATGATGAAAGTGTTTGCGGGCTGTACTTACCGATGATTGCCAATGTAAAATTATTTTGCCAAGGATAAAAAGTTCAGTCATGCTTACTGCATAACTAATATTTTTGATAAAAGCATAAGTGGGTAATGTATAAATATGATGTCCCCAATTGAACATCAGGTTAAATAATCCGGTAAAATATAGCGTAAAAGTTATTGGGGAATGGCTATACGTTTTATTTCCACTGATTTTCTCCATCAAAAAAATACTGCTGCCATAAATAAGCATATTCCAGGATCCCACCATGGAGCCATATGATTTCCATTGAATGGTCATATCATTTATAACATTATTTCTAAAATAAGGAAATATCCATAAGTAAGATTCCAAGAAAGTAAATAAGAAAAATATGATTCCTGTAAGCCACATCCAAATATATACGGGTTGTTTTTTTAATGTGCCAACTGATTTAATGAAGTTGATAAAAAAGAGGATCCATCCGGCTAAAATGGGTAAAGCCAATAAAGGATGAAATTCCCAATATTCTCTGCCACCGAATACACCTGCACAATAGGAAATTAAAATTACTACTACTGTTAAAGTAAAAATGATTAACTGAATCTTAATAAGTACAGGAGAATAGATTTTTATTTTCGTGTAGCTTTGAACGTAACTAAGTACACTGCCCACTGCCGCAAAAATTATCCAAAAAATAACGGAAGAAACATGCAGTGGTCTTATTTTTTCAAAAGAAAGATATTGCTTTAAAAATCCGGGAACCAAATATTGTAATGCTCCGGTTAAGCCAAACAATAGTCCCGTAGCAAGTAATAAAAGCCCGGTAAGGATGAATAGTTTTGAACTATTTAGATGTTTATTGTTCAATAGTTCCATTTTTGTTAATTGTAAAAGTTTTTGGATCCGATTTACCAGTGGCATCAATGCAGGCTAAATAGGCGAGTAAAGCATTTATTTCTTTTGCAGTTAAATGAAAATTGGGCATGCTGGTTGTTCCATTCATAAGAAAAGCTTTTATATAATCAGTACCTCTTAACGAAAATGTATTGGTAAGATCAGGGCCAAGATACCCTCCAAGGCCATATACCTGGTGACAGCTACTGCAATTGTATTGTTGCCATATTATTTTGCCCATGTTCGATTCCTCAGTAGTTTTATAAGTTTTTACAGGTAAAGAGGTATAGATATAAAAGGAATAGTATAAAAACCCAGTAATAAGCAGTACCATAACAATTAACTTAGTTTTATCGGAAGTCATAAAGTTTTTAAAATAAATAAGGACAAAAATATCTTTATTTAGTATATTTGCCCAATAATTCTATTATTTATTGAAATAAATCCAGAAACTGTTGTTTTTCAGGCTGTTTATTTTTATCGTCAACAGTATCTGGAAAGAAGGATTTTATATTTATAAATAAAAGCACTTACAAATACAGACTATGTTTTTAAAATGGGGAGCAGTTTTTAGAAAATAATAAGTTTTACAAGGACAAGTCATTTTTCAGCAATTCGCTCTTTTTACATTTGACAATTTTTTAAAAAAAGTAAATACTTAAACTAATATGAACGAAATTATTATCAATTTTTTGCAAAAGCAAACCTGTGCAACAATATGCTGTGTTGATGAGCAGGACAGGCCTTATTGTTTTAGTTGTTATTATGCATTCCATTATGAGGAAGGGTTGCTTTATTTTAAATCATCGGCGAATTCTAATCATTCAGCATTGATGAATAATAATCCATTTATAGCAGGTACAATTTTACCGGATAAGCTGAATAAATTAATTGTTAAAGGAATACAGTTTGAAGGTATAGTATTGGATGCACAACATCATTTGGTGAAGAAAGCTTTTAGCATTTATCTAAAGCAGCATCCTTTAGCATTAGCTATACCCGGCGAAGTGTGGACTATTAAAATAAGTAGCATTAAAATGACAGACAACAGATTAGGATTTGGCAAAAAAATTATTTGGAAAAGGACAGAGATTCCAGCTGAAGAAAGTATACAGTAATTTAAATGCATAATAATTAAAAGAATAAACATGAAAAAAATACAAATTTTATTTTTCTTGCTGATCTTTTGTTCATTAATCCCAACGGTATATTCCCAACAGGAAGCAAGCTGGAAGGAAATGGAAGATTTTCATACTGTAATGAGCACAACTTTTCATCCTGCTGATGAAGGTAATTTTAAGCCTTTAAAAGAAAGGGCAGGAGAACTGGTGATTAAGGCAACAGCCTGGCAAAATTCAGTAGTGCCAGAGGGATACATTAGTTCTTTAACTAAGTCAATTCTTAAAAGGTTGGTGCAGCAATGCAGGGTTGTTAAAGATGCTGTGGCTAAAAAGAGGCCGGATGCTGATCTTAAAATTAAGATCACCAAAGCGCATGAAATATTTCATGAGATTAAAGAGAAATGTTTGAAACCTGAAAATAAATTGTAGAAAACATGGTAGTTTAACAATAAATAAGGATAAAAATATCTTTAATTATAACTATCTTTGCGTTTTTTAAATATAGTGATGGTTATTTTAGAACAGTAAACTATTTTATTTCAATTGATAAAAATATTAACATAAACATATCCCCCTGTTCACCAAATGAATTATTCTCCTTATCATAAATTTCATATACCCGTAATGGGTTTGGCTTATACCATTGATACGCCAATAAAAGTTGCCCGTTTCGGTATTTCTTCTGTTATATCAATTGTTGAAGACAGGTTAATAGAAATGATGAGAAGCCATTATTACCATTTAATTAGCAAGGAATATCATCCTATAACAACTCACGAACCAGATTACCGGGCTAAAAGAATCACAGATTACCTGAATCTTGTAAATACAATTGTAAGGGAGCAGGTAGAGAAACTCAGGAATGCTGCTTTTGAAGCAGGTTCGGAAATTGTAAAATATTTTGAGATGTTACCTGATGATAATAAACTGAAACAATTATACAGGCAAATGCTTAGAACTAATGATCAACCCGAGAAAGAAAAAATAGAAATATTTTTACGAACACAAATAAGACCGGGAAGTATTGATGTAAACATTATGACCAAAACAGACCGGAATAATTATAATAAAAAAGGTGAATTGTTGGAAGATGGTTCAGATGCAGTAGCTGCGCTGAGAGGGTTTGTAAAAAGTGAACTTACCAATTCTTCCGTAATATTTTCTGCAGGAATGAACCCAAGGCTGTATAATTATCTTGAAAATTGCAGGGAACTTGATATTAATGGAAGCGGATCTTTTATAAAAAAAGTGGTTATTAAAGTAAGTGATTACCGCTCTGCATTAATACAGGGAAAATACCTGGCTAAAAAAGGCATCTGGGTTAGTGAATTTAGAATTGAATCGGGATTAAATTGTGGCGGTCATGCGTTTGCGACAGATGGCTATTTAATGGGCCCAATACTGGAAGAGTTTAAGTTAAACAGGCAGGAGTTAATAAATACATTGTTTGAAATATATAATAACGCAATTAATATAAAAGCAGAAAAAAAATTGAGCTCCCCTCCTGAATTAATTTTTTCTGTTCAGGGAGGAATAGGCACTTATGAAGAAGATGATTTTCTTCACAAATATTATCACTTTGAAAGTACCGGATGGGGTACACCATTTTTATTAGTGCCCGAAGCTACTACTGTTGATGAAGAAACTTTAAAATTATTAAGTGCAGCAAAAGAAAAAAATGTAGTATTAAGCCGCAATTCGCCATTAGGAGTTAGGTTTTATTACTTAAAGGGATCGAGTGCAGAAAATGAAAAATTATTAAGAATTAACAATGGTAAACCTGGTAGTCCCTGTACCGAAAAACATCTTGCTTTTAATACCGAGTTTACCAATGAGCCTATTTGTACTGCCTCTCAAAAATACCAAAAACTAAAAATTGCACATTTACAATCACTAAATCTGCCGGAGATTGAGTACAAAAAACAATTGAAGAATGTATTAGATAAAGAATGTTTATGTATAGGCTTGAGTAATGCTGCTGCAATTAATTATGAAACAACTTTTATTAAAAAATTAAATGCTGTAAATATTTGCCCGGGGCCGAACATAAGCAATTTTTCCAAAGTAGTTTCTCTGCAAACTATGACCGATCATATTTATGGCAGAGAAAATATTATTACCAATTCAAAAAGGCCTCATATGTTTATTGCAGAACTGATTTTATATATTAATTACCTGAAAGAACAATTGGAAGAAGTTATTGAACCTGAACAAATATCAAAAAAGAAAAAATACTTTACATCCTTTTATCATAACATGATGGATGGTATAAAGTATTATAGGCAATTGCAAGGAATTTCAAATTCAAACGGGACACAATTTATAGAGTCATTGAATCATGCTGAAAATGTACTTGATACTTTAAAAGAGCAATATGCAATAAATATACAATTAGTGAAAACCCAATAACAATAGGGGGAAAGCAGACTCCTCTTTTGGGGAGTCAGCCTTTCTCTATCAGATCATGTTTTTTGAATTTTTATAATTTTTCAAATCTCGCCTGAAAAAACCGTAAATATTTCGGTTCATAAACCATCTTCATGCCATTAATTTTATTCCGGCGCTCATATACTCTGGCAACAGATTCGGCAATTACATCCATATGTGCCTGAGTGTAAACCCGGCGGGGAATAGTAAATCGTACCAATTCCAATTTTGGATAATAATTTTCTCCATTAGCTTTTCTTCCTGCAGATACAACGCCTCTTTCCATGGTTCTTACACCTGCATCCAGATAAACCTCTGCAGCTAATGTTTGTGCCGGAAACTGATCCTGAGTGATATGTGGCAAAAATTTTTTTGCATCTACAAATATGCCATGTCCGCCAATGGGTTTTACAATGGGAACACCATAACTCTCCATTTTTTCACCCAGGTAAATGACCTGTCCAACTCTGGCTCTTATGTGATCATCATTTACACTTTCACCAATACCAATAGCCATCGCTTCCATATCTCTTCCTGCAAGTCCGCCGTAGGTATGCAATCCTTCATACACTACCACCATATTTCTGGCTTCTTCAAAAACATCCCAATCATTAACGGCTAAAAATCCACCAATATTTACCAGCGCATCTTTTTTGGCACTCATTGTAGCACCATCTGTGTATGAGTTTATTTCTTTTACAATCTCTTTAATTGTTTTATTTTGATATCCCTTTTCTTTTTGTTGAATGAAGTAAGCATTCTCTGCAACTCTTGTCATGTCATGAATAACCCTGATACCATGTTTTTTTGTAAGGGCCCTTAGTTCTTTTAAATTTTTCATGCTGATTGGCTGACCTCCGGCCATGTTTACACTGGTGGCCATACTCACATAAGGAATTTTTTTTGCGCCGTATTTTTCAATCAGTTTTTCCAGTTTAGTTAAATCTACATTGCCTTTAAATGGGAATTCATTCTCGGGGTCATGTGCTTCATCAATAATAATATCTTCAAATTTTCCGCCAGCCAGTTCCTGGTGCAACCGGGTGGTGGTAAAGTACATATTACCCGGTATGATATCACCCTTTTTAATAAGAATTTTTGATAAAATATTTTCGGCTCCCCGGCCCTGATGAGTTGGTATAAGATACTTATAACCGTACACTTCTTTTACCACAGATTCTAAGTGATAAAAATTGCGACTGCCGGCATATGCCTCATCACCCATCATCATACCTGCCCACTGTCGGTCACTCATGGCCGAAGTGCCACTGTCTGTCAACAGATCAATGTATACATCTTCCGACTTTAATAAAAAAGTATTATAGCCTGCTTCCTTCAAGACTTTTTTTCTTTGAACGGCTGTTGTCATTTTAAGCAACTCCACCATTTTAATTTTGTATGGCTCGGCCCAGCTATGATTTTTATTTTTCATTGAATTATTTTTTTTTAGTGAACAGGTTTTAGTTTTGCGGTAAAATGCCGTAGCATCGGAGATTCTTCAATGATCTGCAATCCTTTGATGCTGTTTCTGTTTTCAAATACTTCAATGATTACTTCGGCCACATAATCAATATGGCTTTGAGTGTATACACGTCTTGGAATAGCCAGTCGAACCAGTTCCAATTGTGACGGGATCAGGTTTGCATGAGCATCATATTTTCCAAACATAAGTGAACCAATTTCTACAGCTCTAATACCGCCATGCAGGTATAATGCGCCTATCAGGGCCTGTCCTGGATACTGCATAACAGGGATATGTGGCAAAAATTCATTGGCAACAAGATAAACAGCATGGCCACCTGCCGGTTGCATAACCGGAACACCGGCAGCAATTAATTTATTGGTGAGGTATTCAATACTGCGGATGCGGTATTGCAGGTAATGCTCATCCATCACTTCAACCAGCCCAATGGCAATAGCTTCCAGGTCACGGCCTGCCAGGCCACCATAAGTGGGGAAGCCCTCCGTCATGATAAGCAGGTTACGGCATTGCTGAGCAAGTTCTTTATTATGCATAGCCAAAAACCCACCAATGTTTGCAAATGCATCTTTTTTGGCACTCATGGTACAGCCATCTGCGTATGAAAAAAGTTCTTTGGCAATTTCCGGAACCGATTTATCTGCATATTCTTTTTCCCGCAGTTTTATAAAATAAGCATTCTCTGCAAAGCGGCAGGCATCGATGAATAAAGGAATCTTATTGGCTACACAGATCTGCTTTACAGCTTTTATGTTCTGCATACTTACCGGCTGCCCGCCACCCGAATTATTGGTAACTGTTATAATACAAAGCGGAATATTTGCTGCACCCTTTTCTGTAATACAGTTTTTTAAAGCTGCTACATCCATATTCCCTTTAAATGGAGCTGGAACAGTAGGATACTTTCCTTCTTCACATATCAGGTCAATTCCTTCAGCTCCTGAAAACTCAATATTGGCTCTTGTAGTATCAAACAATGTATTGCTTACAAAATATTTTCCCTTGCCACCGAGTATGCTAAACAATATTTTCTCTGCAGCTCTGCCCTGGTGAGTGGGAATTACTATTGGCATTCCGGTAATCTTTTGAATAGTTTCTTCAAATCTAAAAAAACTGGGACTACCTGCATAGGATTCATCACCCTGCATAATACCTGCCCATTGGTTACTGCTCATGGCACTGGTACCACTATCAGTTAACAGGTCAATTAATACATCTGTAGAATGAATAAGAAAAGGATTGTAAAAGGCTTTTTCAAGTATAACTTTCCGTTCAGCGGAGGTATTAAAATATATAGGCTCTACTGATTTTATTCTGAAAGGTTCAATGATTGTTTTCATACAATAATTTTATAATTAAAACAGGAATTTTAAGAATACAATAATGATAATAGAAATAGGGGAAAGAAAAACTAGGAAGGTTTAGAAATAATATTTTTCCAAAGTTGCATATGGCAAAGATGGTAACCTTGTTGTAAACTAAAAATGATTTTAATCATACATCAATTAAACTAATTAAATTCTATAAAGCATATCAGGGGATAGCTATTTACTAAAATTGGTTTCTGATAATTTGGTTATTGAAGTGTAATAATTCTATATTAATTATATGTGGGTTCTTTAATAAACTGGTTATTAAAAACAGAAACTTCATTAAAAATTATTTCCCAGGTTACCGGCAATGCTTTTTTGAGCATGCTGCTTACGCCACAATATTTTTCCTGCGAATCTGTAACTGCATTTATCACTGTATTTTCAGCACCAGCATCAGCTTTAAAAATATACTTTATATGCATGGCTACATATTGAATTGGGGCTTGCTTGCTAATTTCCCCGGTAACAGTTATACTTAAATCATCAATGTGTTGATTTGATTTTCGTAGCAAAGCCACTATATCCATTCCGGTACAACCCGAAAGAGCCGCAAGTATAAGAGGTTTTGGGATTGGTCCATTTTCTTCGCCACCCGATTTTG
>JAYUTC010000209.1:0-4424 GCA_043755395.1 Ferruginibacter sp. | reverse complement strand
TACTGCAGCAGCTCAATTGGAAAAAAATGTTAATGTTAATGAGCCTTTTACTGTAAAGTATAAAGGAACAGAAAAAGATTATCTTATTTTCCAGGTAGAAATTAATATAGAAAAAAACAGTTCTTCTTTTTTAAAGATTAACGATAAAAAAGAAGGTGAAATCTATTCTCAAAGCAATAATGAAAACTTTATGTTTCAAACTTTTAAAATTGAGAAAATAGAAGATAACCAGGAATTAAGTTTTAAACTGTTATTTAGAAACAAGATTTACACAAAAACATTTTCTGCAAATACCAGCTTAAAATATACAACTATAGTAAACGAAAATGATATAATTGTTTTATAAATTGTAAAACTTTACAACTAATTACCCCATAAAAACTAAACTAAGGCCAAACGTACAAGTACTTTAAAAAAAAGTATTTGTATGTTTTTTTATTAGAATTTAATTATTGGGGAAAAATCTAATTCCATTTTATCTTAATAAATAACCGGTTTTATTTTATCATAACGTTAAAGGGTTACCTTTTTAAATAGTTGGTATTAAACTTTAAAGAAAATAATATCTGCAATCATTTTGCAATCTGTATCTGCAATGTAAATTTTGTAACCGGATATTAGCTGAACCAAGCTTTTTCTCTGCCTGCTATAGTAAAACCTTTTGAAGTTAATGTAATCAATAAATATATTGTTTACCTGCTTCTATTTAATAATTAAAAGAAAACAAATGATACAAAAAACGTATTTTAAGACAAAAGATTACTGCAAAGTTAAATTCGTATTTACTGCCGAAAATGCCGAAACTGTAGAGGTTGTTGGTTTAAACAGTGACTGGGAAAATTCAATAATAATGAGCAAGAAAAAAGATGGAAGTTTTACCTGCGATGTTTCATTGCAAAAAAATTCACAACATCAGTTCAAATACAGGGTTAATGAAACAATTTGGCTTAACGAACCAGAAGCCGATAGTGAACAACCAAATGAGTATGGTGGAAGTAACAGTGTTATTATTTTATAATAAATAATATAAAGGCCGGTTAATAATTAACCGGCCTTTATTATTTTACTAAATTTTAAAATTCAATTTGTTTAAAAACCCTGAAGACTTAAAGTAATACTACTTTTTCCATAACATCTCCGCCCCTTATTTCATCAATTATTTCAATACCTTCAGTAACCTTACCAAAGCAGGTATGTACCCCATCAAGATGTTTGGTATTATTACGGCTATGGCATATAAAAAACTGAGAACCTCCTGTATTTAATCCTCTATGTGCCATAGAAAGTACCCCTCTGTCATGGTACTGTTTTGAGCCATTTAATTCGCAATTAATTGTGTATCCGGGACCTCCTGATCCAGTTCCTGAAGGACAACCGCCTTGAATCATAAAATCGGGTATTACCCTATGAAAAGTTAACCCATTATAAAATCCTTCAGTAATTAGTTTTTTAAAATTGGCAACGGCTATTGGGGCATCATCATCATATAATTCAAATTTAATAATGCCCTTTTTGGTGTGTATTTCGCCCTTTGAAAGTATTACTTCACTCATTTTTATTTTTTTAAAAGATATAGTATGATACAATACCAAAACTCCGCTTATAAATTCACAAAAACCTGGTATTCAAAAAAGAAAAGTAGATAATTGCTTTTTTTAACGATTTCGATCATTATTAAAATTACCACCTCTGTTATACCCACCTCCACCTCCGCTGTTTCCACCACCACGATATCCACCTCCACCACCACGGTCACCGGATGAAGAACCACGTTCCTCTGCCTCCTTAATAACTAAAGGTTTTTTACCTAATGAGATTTCATTTAAACTGTCCATAGCATCTTTAGCTTCGGTTCGATCCGGCATATCAACAAAACCAAAGCCACGACTTTTTCCTGTTTCCCTGTCAATAGCAACTTTAGCGGAAGCAATTGTTCCAAACTTTTCAAATATTTCTTCCAGCTCTGCATCATCAAGGTCATAAGGCAAACCGGCCACAAAAAGTTTCATACTGATTATTTTTGTAAAAATAGGTAACTTATGCCTTCTTTCTTTTAATTACAATAATTTTAAAATAAAATGAAAAATGCACGCACTATATTGAAAATTGGTTTAAATTAAATTTTGTAATAGTATTGTACAGCAAATTATTAAAATGAAAAAGAATAAAAATTTTATCCCTGTAAATAATTCCCGCCGAAATTTTATTAAAAATGGCGTTAAACTAACAGCCGGTTTTTACATAGTACCCCGTCATGTTTTGGGAGGCAATGGTTTTATTGCTCCAAGTGACAGATTAATTGTTGCTGGTATTGGAGCTGGCGGTAAAGGTGAAGGTGATCTTAATGAATTTTTTAAAAGTGGAAAAGCAGAGATTGCTTTTTTATGTGATGTTGATGACAGTAAAGCTGCAAAAAGCAGGGAACGTTTTCCAAAAGCAAAATACTATAAAGATTACCGGGAAATGCTGGATAAGGAAAATAAAAATTTTGATGCGGTATCTGTTTCCACTCCCGATCATAATCATGCCATGCAGGCAATGGCTGCAATGCAACTGGGGAAACATGTATATGTTCAAAAGCCTCTTACACATGATATTTATGAGGCTAGAATGCTAACGGAAGCGGCTAAAAGATATAAAGTTGTTACTCAAATGGGGAATCAGGGTGGAAGTGGTGATGGAGTAAGAAAAATGAAAGAGTGGTATAATGCAGGATTAATAGGAAAAGTAAACAGCGTGCAGGCATGGACTAATCGTCCGGTATGGCCACAAGGAATTGCTAAACCAAGCGGTAAATTTGAAGTTCCCTCTACATTAAATTGGGACCTGTGGGTTGGTCAATCAAAAAATGTAGAATATAATCCAAAATATCATCCATTTAACTGGAGGGGATGGTGGGATTATGGTACTGGTTCATTGGGTGATATGGCTTGTCATATTATGGATCCTATCTATCGCATTTTACCTATTCTATATCCTAATGAAGTAGAATGCAGTGTTCCTAATAATTTTGTTGATGCCTGGACGGAAGCAAATTTTATTGATAGCTGCCCTCCTGCTTCAATCATTCATTTGAATTATCCAAGAACTGATGATACAGGCAATATAAAAATTAGTTGGATGGATGGTGGTTTATTACCTCAAAGACCAGAGGAGTTATTGCCCGATGAAGCCATGGGTAATTGGGATGGTGGTGTAATATTTGAAGGCACAAAGGGAAAAATGATGGCTAGTTGTTATGGTGCAAATCCTATTTTGTTACCAACCTCCCGAATGAAAGAAGTAAAATTGCCTGAGCCAACTCTAAATCGTGTACCCGAAGGTCATTATGCACAATGGGTTAATGCTTGTATTGCCGGATATGGAAAAACAGAATTAAGTTCTTCTTTTGATTATGCTGGTCCGTTTACAGAAAGCATTTTAATGGGGAATTTGGCTATCAGAAGCTGGATGATTCAAAATCCAAAACTTAAAGGTTGGGAAGATAAATATCTGGGTCGTAAAAAATTATTATGGGATGCAAAGAATATGAAAATTACCAATTTTGATGAAGCTAATCAATTTGTAAAAAGAACCTATAGAGAAGGCTGGAGTCTGGGTATTTAAAACTAATATTTTAAATTAATAACATTTATTTTCGCTGAATTAAGTTAATTAATTTCATTTTTTACATAATGGCTTACTATAGTATTTTATAAAACCTTATAAGTATTTAATTTTAGTCAATCTTATATTTAAAATCATTGCCTAAAAGATTCATTATTTTTTCTTTAGGATGTTGTTTCCTTTTACAAAATTTCACGGGCAAATTTGGTAAAGACAGCTAAGAGTGTTATTTTTGTTAAAATAATTCGAATCCTTCTAAGACCATCTCCCCCAAAAGTAAATTCATTTTAAATTTTATTTCTTATTCAGTATCTCCTGAAAATCAGGTATTTAATCGTATTTTTTAATTATTTAAACCGTAAGAAATGAAAAAGATTTACTCTCCGGTTGTTACAGACATTTTTGTAGCAATTGGCATTATTGCTGCATTTTATGGAATGATGGCTATAATAGTTTTTATTACCATGTAATTAAAACTGTTTACTGATTGTTTGGGTTCCAAAAATGGAACCCTTTTTTAATTTTAGGTACTATAATTTTTTAATACTTAAAATAACAATTGGAACTGTAAACATTTGTCCGGTTGAAGGCTGGTTCTGAATTTTTCTCACAATATCCATTCCACTTACTACCCTTCCAAATGCTGCATACCCCAATCCATCAGGGTTTAATATTTTACTGCTATCATATTGTGTTTGATCTCCAAGACATATAAAAAATTCTGAATTTGCACTTCCTGCTTTTGATCTTGCTAATGAAAGTGTACCTGTTGTATGTGACAAACCTGTTTGCTTTGGCGATTCATGTTCAATTCCGGT
>JAYUTC010000208.1:0-11170 GCA_043755395.1 Ferruginibacter sp. | reverse complement strand
TAAAATTTATAAAAAACCGCCTCATTTAATAATGAGACGGCCTCATCAAAAAAATAAAAATATCCTGTTGCTGGAGCTGCCCCTACATCGTCAATCCTACCAAGTCGCATCCCCAAAATAGAATTTATAAAAAACCGCCTCATTTAATAATGAGACGGCCTCTTTTTTTTAAAACAAACTTAATGCTGTAAAAATATTATTAATTCCTTAAACCAATAACGGAATACGATTAAAAAATTAGAGATTTTAAACGCTTAAAATTTTTATACCATCCCCATCAGTCCTTATTTTACTTCCTGCATATCCACCAGTCTTTTATAAAACCCGTTTTGAACTATTAGCGATTCATGCGTTCCTCTTTCGGCAATTTCACCATTTTGTAATACAATAATTTCATCAGCATTACGAATAGTACTAAGCCTATGGGCAATTACAATAGAGGTTCTGTTATGCATCAAATTATTTATAGCATCCTGAACTAGGCGCTCGCTTTCTGTATCAAGTGAAGAGGTTGCTTCGTCTAAAATTAAAACAGGAGGATTTTTTAAAACCGCTCTTGCAATAGTTAAACGCTGCCTTTCTCCACCACTAAGTTTGCTGCCCCGGTCACCAATATTAGTATTGTAGCTATCTTCCTTTTGAATAATAAAATTATGCGCATTGGCTATTTTTGCAGCAGTTTCAATATCGGAAGTTGTAGCATTTTCCATTCCCAGGGCAATATTATTAGCGATGGTATCATTAAATAAAATTGGTTCCTGTGTTACAATACCCATAAGACTTCGTAATTGATTCAATGAATACTCTTTAATATTATAACCATCAATAAACAATTCTCCTTCAGCTACATCATGAAACCTTGGAATTAAATCAGCTAATGTACTTTTTCCTGAACCACTACTGCCAACCAGTGCCACTGTTTTTCCTTTTTCAATTGTAAGATTTATATTCTTTAAAATTATTACATCGTCATAAGAGAAACTCACGTTTTTAAATTCGATTGAGTGAATAAAGGAAGTAATATGTTTTGGATTACTAATTTCTTCCACCAAAACAGGTGCCTGTAATACCTCTTCAATTCTTGCAATTGCAGCGCTCCCTTTTTGAATATTATAAAAGGAAGTAGATAATGCTTTTGCCGGGCTGATGATTTGTGTAAAAATTCCTACATACATAATGAATCCGGTACCTGTTAAACTCCCTGCGTTATTTCCCAATACCAACTGGCCGCCAAAATACAGAATACCACATAAAACGAAAACGCCTAAAAATTCTGAAAGTGGAGATGCAAGATCTCTCCGGTATTGCATCCTGTTTTTAATATGAAATAGCTCATTATTGGTTGCACTGAATTTGTCTCCGATTATCTTTTCGGCAGTAAATGCTTTAATTACTCTAAGGCCTCCCAGAGTTTCTTCTAAAACAGATAAAGCTTCGCCCTGCTTAATTGCAGATGCATTTGACTGCTTTTTTAATGAACGGCTTATTCTGCCAATAATAAAACCGGTAACCGGTAAAAAAATTAATAAAAAAAAGGAAAGCTTAGGACTGATAAATATTAAAGTACCTAAAAGAATGATAATATTTAAGGGGTCTTTAATTAACCCTTCTACTGTACCTACCACTGAATTTTCCAACTCTGACACATCATTGGTCATTCGGCTCATAATATCACCTTTGCGCCGCTCAGTAAAATAACCAATAGGCATACAAAGTATTTTCTTGAATAATTCTTCCCGTAAACGGTTCATTACACCATTTCGCATAGGTGTAAGAATATAATATGAGAGATACGTAAAAAGGTTTTTAAATAAAACAGCTATCAATACCATTAAACAAATAACAACAATTACATACATCTTATCATGTTGTATAACCATTTGCTGTAAATAGTAACTGATGAAATCTATAAAATCTGATGAAGAAGTAATGTGTACTGGTTTTGCAACTGCTGCAGTTGATGGATCGAAAATTATTTTAATAAAAAAAGGGAGAGTACCAATTGAAATAACCGAAAAAACTATTGATAACAGAATAAATAAAAAGTATAGCCCTATGTTTGCTTTATATGCCTTAAGATAAGTGAACAGCCTAGCGTATTTCTTCATTGTTTTAAAAATAACTCAAATAGCTGCAAAGTAACTAATTTTACAGCTATTAAAGCGTAATCATTATGTTAGAAGGCAAAAGACAGAAGCAGGTGGCAGGTTTATTAAATAAGGAGTTAAATGATATTTTTCAGCGGTTGGGCCTAAATATGATAGATGGCGGTATGGTTTCTATAGCTGGGGTAAAAATAACTCCCGACCTTTTTGATGCCCGTATTTATTTAAGTTTTTTTAAAATAAAGGATAATGATCTGGCATTAAAAAAAATAGAAGATCTGGCGCATGAAATAAAAAAAGAATTAACTGCAAGGGTAAGACATCAACTGAGAAGTATGCCCAAACTTACTTTTTATATAGATGATACTCTGGAATATGCAGAAAAGATAGAAAAGTTGTTTCAGGAAATAAAAAATGCTCCCGCTATTTCTCCTCAAAAAGGAGAAAATGAAAAAAAATAAAACAGAGAATTTTTAACGCTCAACCTGTAACTATACATGTACTTTACCTTTGCCTGGAGATATTTTAAAGCAAAAAAGAGTGCTAATGCTATTAACATTATTGCCTGGGTAACTGCGGGAGTAATTGCTTTTGCTACCTGCTGCCAAATTTTGGTCTTAAGTGTTTTTAATGGATTTGAAGGATTGGTAAAATCTTTATATGCCTCATTTTATACTGATATTAAAATAGTGCCGGCAAAAGGAAAAACGTTTTTTCTTACCCCTGTACAATTAGCTCAAATTAAACAACAACCCTTTGTACAGAATTTTTCTTTAATTGCCGAAGAAAAGGCCTTGTTGCAAAATTCGGGTGGAGAAAATGCACAAACAGTAATTTATCTTAAAGGCGTGGATGATAATTACGGTAATGTTTGCGGTATTGCAGCTAAAACAAATAAAGGAAAATTTAATACGGGTACCATTGATGAACCTGGCATAATATTGGGCGCCGGTATACAATATGCGGTGAGCGTAAGTTTAGACCCTGCATTTGAAAATGATAAACTTACAGTAATACTGCCCAAAAAATATAGTAGCAATAACGATCCCCTTCAATCATTAAGTGAAGGCAATGTAATTCCAACCGGCATATTTACCATTCAGCAGGACTTTGATAATAAATATGCTATCACCAATATTGGTTTTGTAAAACTACAAATGGGGCTTACCGCAGATGAATACAGTGCATTGGAATTAAAACTAAAGGATAAAGCCGATGTATTAACAGCAAAAGAAAAATTAACAGCACTAATGGGGAATGATTATAAAGTGCAAACGTTATATCAACAAAATATGAGTTTGTATAATACTATGAAACTGGAGAAATGGATTATTTATGCAGTATTTACATTAATATTAATTGTATCTGCTTTTACTATGATAAGTGCATTAACAATGCTTGTACTGGAAAAACAAAAAGATATCAGCGTATTACAAAGTATGGGTGCAAATAAATCTTCCATTCAAAAAATATTTTTAAGTGAGGGGCTGTTATTGGGAGGAATTGGTGCAGCAACAGGAATCATACTGGCAATAACTATTTGCTTTTTACAAATGAAATTTAAATTAATAAAAATTGGCGGAGGTTCTTTTTTAATAGATTATTTTCCAGTAAAATTAATTACAACTGACTTTTTATTAGTTACTGCAACTGCTGTTTTAATAGCCTTTATTGCATCTTGGTTTCCGGCCCAAAAAGCAGCGGGTCAGTCTTTTGAATTAAGATAACAAATTTATCTTACTACCCTACTATATAAAAGGTATGGAGGTGGTGTTTTAACAAACTCTATCAACACATTTAATCCATTTAAATTTTCTTCATTAAAGCCAGAACTAGATTTAATTATTTTACAAATTGAAGGTTAAACAGGTTTATCCCACTCCTGCTGCATTATGCGTTTGAAATTATCGCTGATTTATAAAAATGTGTTTGCAAATGTTCCGGATCCCGATTTCCCGGGCCGGGTCCAATAAAATAATTTGTAATAGTTATTAATAAAAAAGTTGATCGCAATGCAATCAACTTTAAATTTTTTTGCATGTTTAAAAAAGCAATTAATAATCCCCCAATGTTTCAGGCAATTGTTGCAATGCTTTTTGCAATTGTTCATCGTTAGGTGCAATACCATGCCATTCGTGGCTACCTTCCATAAAATCTATCCCTTTACCCATTTCTGTTTTCATTAAAATAACAATGGGCTTCCCTTTACCTATAAAAGTTTTCGCTTTATTTAAACCAGCCACAACTGCATCCATATCATTGCCATCCATTTCCAACACCTGCCAATTAAAGGCCTCAAACTTTGCCTTTAAACTATCCAGACCCATTACTTTTTTTGTAGGACCATCAATTTGCTGCCCGTTCCAGTCAATTGTTGATATAAGATTATCTACATTTTTATGAGCTGCAAACATAATTGCTTCCCAATTTTGCCCTTCGTCTAATTCGCCATCACCATGTAAAGAAAAAACAATATTACTATCATTATTTAATTTTTTTGTTAAAGCAGCACCTATTGCAACACTCATACCCTGGCCTAATGAACCACTGGCAATACGAATACCAGGCAGATGTTCATGAGTAGTGGGATGCCCCTGTAAACGGGAATTAAGTTTTCTGAAAGTTGCCAGTTCTTTAGCCGGAAAATAACCGCTACGTGCCAAAACGCTGTAAAATACAGGAGAGATATGTCCATTACTTAAAAAAAACAAATCTTCACCAATGCCATCCATTTTAAAATCAGCATTGTGTTTCATTATTTTAAAATAAAGGGCAGTTAAATATTCGGTACAACCTAAAGATCCACCGGGATGACCACTTTGAACGGCATGAACCATACGTACAATATCTCTGCGTATTTGTGATGCAATTTCTGTTAAACTGTTCATTTGAATGATTAGACTATTATTGATACTAAATTTGAGAAAGCTATATAAAAAAAGCTTTTGAGTTGCAAACCTACTTTAAATCAATTGATAGAAAAATTAAAAAACATTTACTTCTTTAAATAGTTAATAATAAGTTTATAAATTCTACGTTATTTTATAAATAAACCCGGGAAATCCTTTATTTCGGCAAACCCACCCGAATTAATTTTTCAGGCAACTTTTTAGTCTAAAACTGAATCTTAATAAAATGTTTTAAATTTTTCTTTGAAATATTAGGAATACTTAAAACATATTCAATACTTTTGTACCATATTGATTGCCATTAAATAATCTGAATGGATAATATAATACTTAGTGCGTCCCTCGCTTTTTTGATAACTTTTTTTGCGATACCTATCATAATACAGGTAGCTAAAGACAAAAAATTATTCGACGAACCCGATGAGCGTAAAGTTCATAAAACTGTTATCCCTACTTTAGGAGGTATAGGCATTTTTGCCGGCTTTATTATTGCCACTTTAATGGGTGTTCCTTCCGGAATTGCCTCAGAACTTCAATATTTTGCAGCAGCAAGTACAGTAATTTTCTTCTTAGGCCTAAAAGATGATATCCTGATTTTATCTGCCAGCAAAAAATTTATTGGACAACTTATTGCAGCAGGTATTATTATTAAATTTGGCGGCTTGCAGTTAAGTAATATGCATGGGTTTTTAGGTATTTATGAAATCCCCCGTATAGCAAGTATTGTACTTACCATTTTTACCATAATTGTTATTACCAACTCTTTTAATTTAATAGATGGTGTTGATGGCCTTGCAGGAAGTTTAGGCGTACTAACAACACTTGTATTTGGCACATATTTCTTTTTTGCAGGTCAGTTAACTTATTCAGTTATGGCTTTTGCACTTGCAGGAACTATTATTGCATTTTTGATATATAATTTTTCTCCCGCAAAAATATTTATGGGTGATACAGGCTCACTTTTAATAGGATTGATTAATGCAATATTAGTTATAAAATTTATTAACGTTGCCGGAAACCCGGCAGTAAAGTATTCTTTGGAAGCAGCTCCTGCAATAGGTTTTGCTATTTTAATGATCCCGCTTTTTGATACACTTAGGGTATTTGCAATTCGTATTATTGACCGTCGCTCCCCTTTTAGCCCCGATAGAACTCATGTACATCATTTTTTACTCGATATTGGTTTTAGCCATCGTATGATAACTTTTACCTGTGTAACTGTAAATATTGGATTTATTGTATTAGCATATTTTTTACAAAATTTAGGAACCACTACTTTATTAAGTATTTTATTGGTTTCTGCTTTTATTTTTATCGGTATCATATTCTACAGCCGACCAAAAAATAAAATTGTGGAAAATAAAAATATTAACGGCACTAAGATCATCAAGTCGCACAAAATTCTTTCACTTGCACCTGAAAGTGTAGAAGTAGATTAATATTTTAACCCGCATTTTTCGTTTTACTTTTCTATTAAATTTATAAACCATGCTGAAGCTGTTTAATTACGGTTCTTTTTTATAGCTTTGCAGCCAATAAAATATTTATTATGGCCGAAGGAATAGATAAAATACTTACTGATACAGAATTATCAATGACTAAAGCCATTAATCATCTGGAAACAGAGTTGATTAAAATACGTGCAGGAAAAGCAAACCCTAATATGCTTGATGGAATATCGGCTGATTATTATGGTACCCCAACTGCCATTAATCAAATTGCAAATGTTTCTGTTTTGGATGCACGAACTATTTCGGTACAACCTTGGGAAAAAAATATGTTACAGGCTATTGAAAGGGCTATTACCATGGCCAATATTGGTATTAATCCTCAAAATGATGGAACTGTAATACGCTTATTTTTACCACCCCTAACTGAAGAAAGAAGAAAAGAATTGGTAAAACGCTGCAATAGCGAAGGCGAACATGCTAAAATAGCTGTACGTAACATACGCCGGGATAATATTGAATCAATAAAAAAATTACAGAAAGAGGGCCTTAGTGAAGATATTTGTAAAGATGCTGAAAAACATGTGCAGGATACTACTGATAAATTTATTGCACTGGTAGAAAAACATTTAGAGGCTAAGGAAAAAGAGATAATGGCTGTATAAAAATTGTAATTATTACGTTTTTAAAAACCGCATTACCTGATAACTTCTATATAAGAATGCAAACTGCATTTTAAAATATTTTGTTTCAAATAGAACAACAGGAATATTTGTTTTAAAAAAATAGAAATAAATTATTCTTTTCCCTTTCTGTTAGCGATATACACCCCAAACAATATAAGCAGTAAACAAGCCACTTGTTTCCATCCAACTTCTTCATGATAAATTACACCCCATATAATAGCAACAACTGGTATTCCATAAGTAACCATAGAAGCAAAGATTGCTCCGGCACGTTTTACCAGCATATAAAAAATAACAGAAGCCAGGGCTGTACCTAAAATACCCAGTATAGCTGATGCTGCAGTTGATAGTAAAATACTTTTATCAGTGAGGGGCAAATTAAAATAACCTGTAAAAATTAATACCAGCAAAGCCGGTATTGCATTAAGCGTAAGAGCCACCGCAGCAATTTGCAAAGAGCCAATATTTTTTAAATGCCGCTGTACCATATTTACATTAAAGCCATAAAAGATAGTAGCCAGCACAATAAAAGAAATGTAAATTAAATTCTGGCTTTCCCGCATGTGGCCCTTACTTATCAATAATAAAATACTGCCCGTAAAAGAAATTAATATCCCTAAAATTTTATTGCCAGTTGGTTTACTTTTAAAAAATAAAGCCCCGGTTATAATTACAAAAATAGGTGTAAGGCTATTAAGGGTACCAGCTAAAGCACTATCAATACCTTCTTCTGCAATACAAAATAAATAAGCAGGTAATAAACTACCCAGCATACCACTCATAAAAATGATAAACATTTTATCCTTAGGTATTAGTCTTAAATATTTTATTGCAGTGGGTAATAATACTATGCCTGAAAACACAATCCGCAATGATGCTACCTGGTATGCTGATAAACTTACCAGCCCTTCTTTCATTAATACAAAACTGCTGCCCCAAATAACAGATAATAGTATAAATATGAACCAGTTTAAAAAGCCTTTATTCAATTTTTTCGAAAATTTTGAGACACAAAAGTGAAGTTATTAAATGAAATTCTCAAATATTATATTACTATTCATCAAAAAATTCATTTCAATAAAATTTCTTCAATACAGTTTGAAATAAAAAAACTAACTGCTACATTTGTCACCTAAACCTCGTCTTGTGATAAATTAATAAACATTTTTTTAAAACTTAAACCTTACAATTATGGGATTTATCAAAGAATTTAAAGAGTTTGCCGTTACCGGTAATTTTGTTGACTTAGCGGTCGGTGTTGTTATGGGTGCTGCAGTTGGAAAAGTAATTGCTGCATTTATTGATGGAATGGTTTTACCAATAGTAGGTATGATCTCCGGTAAAGATTTCAGCAACATGTATTTTGGGTTAAATGATGCTACCAAAACAGCCGCAGCAGGCAATGTTTCTTTAGCTGATGCTCAAAAATTAGGTCCGGTGTTTGCGTATGGTAATTTCATTTCTTCCTTAGTTACCTTTTTATTAATTGCTTTAGTGGTGTTTATCGCATTAAAATCAATCAATAAAATGAAAAAAACTAAAGCTGAAGCACCAGCGGCCCCATCATCTACCGATGCGTTGTTAATGGAAATAAGGGATTCATTAAAGAAATAAAAATCCTTAATATTAGTTATACAGGCATAATAGCATTGTGGAATAGTTGTGACTTTTTCTTAACTAATAATTAATACATTTGCTCCTCCCTATAAATGGGGAGGATTTTTTTAACAACACAATTGTGATACAGTGAATGCACCATCCTACCAGATAAAATTAGATGAATTTGAAGGGCCGTTTGACCTGTTGCTCTTTTTTATAGAAAGGGATGAACTGGACATTTACAATATTCCCATTACAAAACTTACTAATGATTTTTTAGCTTTTATTCATCAATCAGAAAAACTGAATATTGAATTAAGCAGTGAGTTTATTTTATTTATTAGCACACTAATGCGCATTAAAGCAAAGATGTTGCTGCCCCGTAAAGAGCTTGATGCATTGGGTAATGAGATAGACCCCCGCCTTGAATTAGTAAACAAAATTTTAGAATACAAAAAGTATAAAGAAGCCGCAACCCAAATGGCTGAAATGGAAGCTGTAAGAATGATGGTTGTAAAACGCGGTAATTTACAAAAAGAAATAGCCCAAATTGGAGAAGAGGCCGGAGAAGGAACCGAAATACAGGCAGTAACTCTTTTTAAATTAATGAAGGCATTTGAAAAGGTAGTACAAAAATTACAGGAACGAAATAATAAACCTGTACATACTGTAGTGCAATATAATTATACTATGGAGGGCAGCCGGGAGTATATGCTGGACATTTGCAACAAAGAAAAAACACTTTCATTTGAAAAAATATTTGACGTTTGCGAAAACAGAATTCATGCCATATTTTTATTTTTAAATATGCTGGAACTTATACAACAAAGGTTTATTGCTATTATAACAGGTGAAGGAAGAAATAACTTTATTCTTGAATGGAATGAGAACAGGGAAGAGGATATTACAGAACTTTTACCTGATACAGAAATTGCTCAGCTGAACTAACCTGCATCCACTATTTTTAAGGGGATTTTTTTTGCGGTTTTGTTGGATTTCTAAAAAAGTTGTAATATTGATGTTTAAACATTAATTTTGTGAAATGAAAATAATATTATTTAATGCTGCAGACAGAGGCTCGGCAGATTACGGATGGTTGAAGCCTAATTATTATTTTAGTTTTAGTCAATATCATAACCCCAAGAAAGTTCATTTTGGAATGCTGAGGGTTTTAAACGATGATTTTATTGGTGGTGGCGGAGCATTTCCCACTCACCCACATGATAATATGGAAATAATTACCATTCCCTTTAGCGGTGCTATACAGCATAATGACAGTACCGGCGGACAGGGCATTATTAAAGCAGGGGATATACAAATTATGAGTGCCGGTACCGGTGTACAACATTCCGAGGCTAATGTATCGGCAACAGAGCCTGTTACTTTATTTCAAATTTGGGTGTTTCCCAAATTAAAAAACATTACTCCCCGGTACGACCAAAAAACATTTGATATAAATGAAAGAATAAATAAATGGCAAACAGTAGTTTCTCCCATTGAAGCTGATAAGGCTTTATGGATTAACCAGGATGCCAAATTTTCATTAACTAAATTAGAAAAAAGAAAATCTTTGGATTATAATAATGCCTTTACCGGAAATGGTGTTTTTTTAGTGGCTATTAATGGTAGTGTAAAAGTTGCTGATATTATTTTGGGCAAAAGAGATGCAGTAGGAATTTCAGAAGCAGATAGTTTTACTATAAAGGCAATAGAAGATGCGGAATTACTGGCCATTGAAATACCGATGAATTTATCTTAAATTTTACCATGTTTTGGGTTGCCCTCAGTAATCGCAAATTGCGGAGATTTTTTTCTGCGGCATTAGTGTAAACTGTCGGCAATTTTTAAAAATAAATATTTAATAAGATGGGCTTTTCTGATTTATCGATATAAGTTTTTAGTTCCAATAAAAAAGCAGGTGACACGGTTGGGCATCCCCAACTTTCGCAAATAGGAAAAGGGGCAGTTTCTTCATTGGGTACACAGGAGTGCGCATGTAAAACCACAAAACGGCTAAAGGCATTGCTGTTGCTATTATCTAACCCATACAATTTAAAAGCCAATCCAAATTTACCTGTATAAGAACTGCCTATTTTATACTTGCCTAAAGAAGTGCATAAGCTATTTGCCCTGTTGGAGAATTGAATTTTATTTTCTGTATTTGTTTTACCGCTTCCATGGGCTACCAAACCAGCCAGCTCAACAGAATCTTTTTTTAGATTGTAAACAAAGAATCTTTTTTTACCGGATTCTATTTTCATATCTACCATAAAACAATACTGGGTGTTGTAATTATTTGCTACAGCATACAGAGAAAGATTTTCCACTTTTTGCTTTAGTTGTTCCAAAAAAAAATTAGAGGTTTCTTTTTCTGTTACAGAAAAAGTATGCTTTGTTATTTTGGTTGTAAACTTCGGTTTGTA
>JAYUTC010000207.1:0-4429 GCA_043755395.1 Ferruginibacter sp. | reverse complement strand
ATCAATTGCCTCATATAAATCACAATTTTACGAATTATTTAATGATTGGAAAGCAGATTACATTTCGGTAACTAAGTTTTATATTATTCAAACACGTTTTGGGTGTTGGCCAACTGCTGAAGCAGCATTACAGATACAACAAGCTCATAAAGAGTTAGCTGATGAAAATGGTGATATAGAAATTATTTCTACAAATAATGCTGCACAGGTTAGTGAACCAGGTATAGGGTTTTGTCACTATGGTTTTGCCAATGGATATAAACTGTTTGGTGAAAGATCTTTTTATCTTTTACAAAGAGATATGTACCAAACCACTGGTATTTTTGATATAGAATCTCCTTATCCAGTTATTGCGTCTTTAACTTCTGCAACTCAGATTTCAATTAATTTGAAAAATACAACTGATACTTATACAACTGATGTGGCAGCTTTTAACGATTTTATACTAATTGGTGCCGGAACTTATTCAATTTCGGGTATTTCAATTTCTGGTAATAATATATTGCTAGATTTCACAAAGACTGGACCAGCTCCAACAGGTGTTTCATTTTCTGCACACTCCGGTGCAGCAGCACCATCTGTGTATAACGCTAAAGGGAATGGGCTTATTAGCTTTTATAATAAAGCAATTCTTCCTGCATTACCATTACAGGAGATTCAATTGAGTGCTAAGGCTAGTTTTAATGATGTAGATATAAACTGGGAAATTTTCAGTAATGAAAATATACAATCTTTTATATTAGAACGAAGCGATAAGCTCACTAATTTTTCTTCTATCAATACCAGCAATACTCATTTATCAACTCGATATTACTATAAAGACACCAATCCTTTGTTGGGTGTAAATTATTACAGAGTAAAAGCTGAAAAAATATCTGGTAATTATTTATATAGCCCCGTAATTGCGATAAATGTTGGCAAAATACAAAGGGCAGCATTAATAATTTACCCTAATCCTTTTACAACAAATCTAAATATTATTTATTCTACTCCAATAAATGAAAGTGGGGTTATAAAAATATTTTCTGGCAATTGGAAATTAATTACTCAAACACAGTTTAATTTTGGAAAGGGACAAAATTATATCCCAATTAACCTTCCTTTAAATTTATCTAAGGGGTTGTATTTCCTACAATGTGTTACCGAAAGTGGTGTGTACACCCAAAAAATAATTAAATAAAGTAATTGATAATTCTTATTTAATTAAAACTCATGCCATCACAATTATTCTTTTAACATTTTTGTAGCGTTATTCAATTACATATCGTTAAATATTGGGTTTATTAAGTTGTAATGATTACAATCAATTTTTATTAATTTGAGCACAATAGTCATAACAAAGTTTTATATTTTAATTATTATCTAATATTTTACGCTTTAAAAAATTTCATTTGAGTACCTCTGTATTTTTAATAACGCCACCATTTACACAACTTAACACGCCTTACCCTGCAACGGCCTATTTAAAAGGATTTTTAAAAACAAAAAATATCAGTGCTTTCCAGTCAGATTTGGGGATTGAGGTTACTGTAGAATTATTCTCAAAAAAAGGCTTAACAAAATTGTTTTCATTTATCGATAGCAGTAAAGAAATTTCAACAAATGCAAAACGCATTATTGCTTTGCAAAATGATTATATCAATGTTATTGATGCAGTATTACTTTTTTTGCAAGGGAAAAATCCTGCAATGGCACCACTAATTTGCAAAAGAGATTTTTTACCCGAAGCCGCCAGGTTTGCACAAACAGATGATTTAACATGGGCATTTGGCAGTATGGGTAATCAGGATAAAGCCAAACATTTAGCAACATTGTATTTGGAGGATCTAAGTGATTTGATAAAAGAATGTGTGGATAAACATTTTGGCTTTAGCCGTTATGCAGAAAAATTAGGCAGAAGTGCTAATAGTTTTGATGAGTTGTATAACGAATTACAAAAAGAATATACTTATCTAGACAAAATATTAATTGGTATTTTAGAAAAAAGAATGGTAGAAGTACAACCGAAAATGGTTTGTATTTCTGTTCCCTTTCCGGGTAATTTATATACTTCGTTACGTTGTGGTAAATGGATAAAGCAACATTATCCTACAATAAAAGTTTGCATGGGCGGCGGTTTTGCCAATACCGAATTACGTTCACTTACTGACAATAGAGTATTTGAATTTTATGATTTTATTACGCTGGATGATGGCGAGGCACCAATTGAAAATCTATTTCATTTTATTAATGGCAGCAAGAATATTGAAGAGTTGAAACGAACTTTTACTTTAATTAATGGCGAAGTAAAATATATTAATAACTCTGCCAGCACCGATTATAAACAAGGGCAGGTAGGTACACCTGACTACAGCGATTTTTTATTAGACCAATATATTTCGGCCATTGAAGTGGTAAACCCCATGCACAGTTTATGGAGTGATGGCCGATGGAATAAATTAACCATGGCCCATGGTTGCTATTGGGGTAAATGTACTTTTTGCGATATCAGTTTAGATTATATAAAATTATATGAACCCATCACTGCAGAATTGCTATGCAATCGTATGGAAGAAATAATTACACAAACCGGGCAAAATGGTTTTCATTTTGTGGATGAAGCTGCACCACCTGCATTGATGAGGGCATTAAGTTTGGAGATCATCAAAAGAAAATTAATAGTGAGCTGGTGGGCCAATGTCCGTTTTGAAAAAAGCTTTACCCGTGATTTGTGTTTATTGCTGAAAGCTGCAGGGTGCATTGCCGTATCAGGAGGATTGGAAGTGGCATCGGACAGATTATTGCAATTGATAGATAAAGGTATTACTGTAGCACAGGTAGCTAAGGTAAATAAACATTTTACCGAAGCAAGAATAATGGTGCATGCCTATTTGATGTATGGATTTCCTACACAAACGGCGCAGGAAACTATTGATTCTTTAGAAATGGTGCGTCAGTTATTTGAAGCTGGAATATTGCAATCGGCTTTTTGGCATTTGTTTACTATGACGGCCCACAGCCCGGTTGGATTAAACCCCGAAAAATATAAAGTACGGAAACTAACGGATACTATTGGCAGCTTTGCTAATAACGATATTGCGCATCTTGATCCAACAGGTGCCGATCATGAAAGTTTTAGTTTTGGTTTAAAAAAATCTTTACTGAATTATATGCATAGTACCTGTTTTGATGTGCCCTTGTATAAGTGGTTTGATTTTAAAACACCTAAAACAACTATTACTCCCGATTATATTGCTAAGGTTTTATCAGACGAAGAATATGTAGCCGTAAAACCCAACTCCAAAATTGTTTGGCTGGGTAATACCCCTGTAGTTGAAATAATTTCTAAATCAAAAAAAGGGAATCACTGGGAGATATGTTCTTTAACTTTTGAAACCAAAAACGAAACTTTGGAAATAAAAATCAATAAGGAACAAGGATTATGGCTGATTAAAATTCTTGACCAATTAGCTGTTAAAAATATTAAGACCTATTCTTTACAGGAAGTAAAAGAATCTTTTGAAAGCTCAGGCCTTTCTGACTTTGAATTGTTTTGGGATAATAAACCGGTTAATACTTTATATAGGGCTGGGTTACTTCAATTGTAAATCTAAAATATCCTTTCTCTTATTTTTATCTTTATAAATTTTAATATTCTCTTGCACAAATAAATCTCATTTACTAAATATTTTTAGTAAATGAGTATGATAAAACTATAAAAATCTTTAAACCTTTAGAAATTATTTTAACATTTATCAATACCCCGCCTTTGCCCCGCCAATATTTTCAATTGGGTGCCAGGTTGTTTTTATTTCCTGGAAGTCCATAATAAAATAAGGTGATTGTCCGCTTGCATCATTCCATTTCACTTTATCATACAGCACAACTCTTTTTACATTGAGTGCAGATTTTTCTTTAATCATTTTTTGTGTGGCTGCATCTGTTTCACAAAAAACAGTGGCATTCACATCCATGTGATCAGCAAAATAGGGTACAAGCTCAGCTACTTTTCCGGTAAGGATATTTACCACGCCGCCTGGTAAGTCGGAACAGTTCAATACTTCAGCAAATGTTACGGCACAAAGAGGTTTGGTATTTGAAGCAAGGATGATACAGGTATTTCCACCGGCGATGACCGGGGCAATTACCGAAACTAATCCTAATAAAGAATCATTTTGCGGAGCAATAGCAGCTACCACACCGGTTGGTTCAGGCACCGAAAAATTAAAATGCGAAGAAGCAACAGGATTTACAGAACTGAATAACTGCTGAAATTTATCGCACCAGCCGCTGTAATAAATTAAACGGTCAATACAAAGATTCACTTCGTTTTCTGCCTGCACTTTAGTTGAATCCTGTTTCATCAGTTCATCAATGAACTGTGCTTTTCTTCCTTCCAGCATTTCTGCAATGCGATATAAAATTTGTCCGCGGTTAAAGGAAGCTCTGC
>JAYUTC010000206.1:0-4463 GCA_043755395.1 Ferruginibacter sp. | reverse complement strand
AAATCTGCAGAAATTGAAAAAATTGATTCTGTTATAAATTCCTACTATAATGTTATGCTTGAAAAAACATTTGTAAATCCAAATGGAACTGTTCGTGTTTACGAAGAGCAAGGTATGGATTTAAACCTGGGAGGAGCGATTTCCTCATCTCAAAAAACAAAAATGAAGATTACATTACCATCATTAGGATATATCATGGTAGCGGATTCCCAAAGAGTATCTATGGAGTCATTTAACTATGGCACTGAGGCTTTGAATACATTCGTTTAATTGAATGGCTTTATAGAACGGATTAAAGATCTTAAATATACCTTTTAATATAAAATTGCTGATTAAAATAACAGATTCGCCCTGGTAATACAGGGCGAAATCTTTTTAAAGACTTCTTGGATCAATATAAATTTATCAGATATTTTTGCAACCGGTAAATTTCAGGAAGAAGAAATAATTGTAAGCAAGTCTTCGTTAATAGGATACTTTTTGAAACACTGCTAATTCAACAACCCCAAAAAAACAAATGATACGTTACTATAAAAAATTTTATTATTTCAAGGTCTATGAAAATTGGTTCGAATATAAATATACACTCAAAGATATTTTTTTACTGAATGTTTATTGGAACATCAAAAAGGAGAACAGCAATAAGGCTTTTGGGGTAAAAAATATTTCCCACACTATTGAACTGGATCTCGGTCAGGAAACAGACGCTATCTTCGCCAATTTTTCCAAACAAATAAGGCAGCAATATAAAATAGCTGAAGGAGAAGGTATTACCTTTAGCTTTGAAAGTGATGTAGACAAATTTGTAAGTTTCTTTAATGATTTTGCATCAAAAAAAAATACAAACTTAGTTAGCAAAAGAAGAATTGAAGAAATGGGTAAAAATTTAAAGCTAAGCTTTGCTTTATACAATGGGCAAATTCTTGCGGCCCACAGCTACCTTGTAGACGAAGAAACAGGCTGTGTTCGCCACCACCATTCAGCCACCAAACGCCTGGATGACGATTATGACAGAAATTTAATTGGCCGGGCAAATAAGTATTTAACTGTAAAAAATATTGAGCATTTTAAAGCCATGGGATTAAAGACCTTCGACTTTGGAGGATATGCTGCCGAAACAAATGATGAAAGTTTGATTGGGATTAATAAATATAAATTGCTTTTTGGGGGGCAAGTGGTTCCATCTGTTAATTATTTTTCTTACAGTTACTGGCTTTTAAAAAAAATATCTAAAATGGCAGGTTTATCTGGCCATGTATAAATAAACAACATAGGTAACCCCTTACTCCAGCAAGAACTTGCTAATTTAAATAACCTTAAGTTTAAAATCTATTTAGCAATAAAACAAAGGGCCTGTAAAAGCCCTATTTGGTTTATTATTAGTAAGATAGCGAGCTAGTTGGGTACAATTTTTTTATGGCAAGAGCGTTCTCATCATTATTAATATGAGGGTTTAAACTAATAAAGTTTATGACCGATGGGAATTTCTTCATCCCGCCAGTTAAATGAGTTGAATCATATGTGATTCAGGAAGGCGAAGCCATATCTAAAAGATTGTTTTTACAGAATTATGTGTGCTTTTTAAGTAATTATTACTCTAAAAACAAGATATCCTTTAGCATTGGCTTGTCTTTTGTAAGCGGTATACGCATATCATAAATAAAGCCTTATAATCAAATGAAATTTTTACCGAAAGTAATTTTTTACTGCATTGTTATTGCGATAGCCTGCAATTTGGTAAAGCTGTATTTTGCACAAAACAACTTAGAGGAAATAGCTTTTGAACAGGTGTATCCATGGTACTTCAGGGTGGCTTTTATTGGCAATATTTTTATGTCAGTAGCATCAGTGGCATCTTTTATTTCTTATAAAAAGTATTTCCCTCCTTACGTCAGTTTTTGTTATTTACTGATATTGCTGTTTGTGTTAATTGCTTCCTATAGCGATCTCGGCAATTTCCTCAAAAGACCAACCTTTTTTTATTCGATAAAAGGCATTGGAACCTATTTAAATTTTGGGTTACTATTTTTTGTTGCTGATACTTATTACTTTCCAAAAGTGATGAAACTTTTCTATTATGCAACTTTTGGGATAATCGTAGCAAGCTTTATAAACCTTACCAGGGTTGGATTTGGTGCCAGCAGAAAAGAGTACTTAACTGCTATCAGAGATTTTGTGGTTTACTTAATTTGGGTATTTCCATACTTCTTTCTACAGGAAGAAGCAGACAAAAAGAAGAACCTGATAAACTTAGCCACATTCCTTGTAATTGGACTCCTGATACTTGCCTCCGGCTCCCGTTCCTATTTAATTATATATTTCATCTTCATTATTGTAAAATTCAGGACGCAGCTCCAGACAAAAAATGCGCTTGTAGGAATACTGGGCTTTCTTGTTCTTTTGGTAATAGGTTATATCGTTATTATCAATACAGATTTAAATAAAACATTGGAAAGTACGCTAAGCAATCTTTCTGAGCGGTCCGGAGAAGATACAAGGAGCGATCAAATTTTGGATTTTCTTCAACAATACGATATGGATTATCTAATACAGGGTGTGGGGCCCATAAAACAATGGTACTGGAATGGTATAGGTTCATACTACAGTTACCTCGATAATCAAATTCTTCTGATTGCCTGGTGGGCCGGCCTGCCAACAATCTTAACTTATCTATTCTTCCTGGTAAAATCACTTTTTGTAAAAAGTGAAATATTATTATTTGAAGAAACAAAGGGTTTAAAACTTATGATATTTTTATGGATAGCTGCCTGCCTGGGGTTAGCAATTTATGTTACTGTAAGCTGTGAGTGTTACTATTATTTCATTAGCCTGCTTATCGGATTAAATGCATGTCAATACTCAAAACTTATAGATTCAACAAATGAATAAGCTGGAAAAACACGGTGTAAAAATTCTTTTTGCAGCTACCTTAATTTCTTTGGCGCTAAGTTTTTTTGGAACAGTTTTAAATTCAAGATTGCTTTCAAAAGAATTATTTGGCGACTGGAAGTATTTACAGAATTTCATGATCCTTATAGGTTACCTGGTAAATTTTGGGCTTTACTCTTCTGGCGGCAGATTGATAGCGGCTACCAACGATAAAATCAAGATCAGAACTTATAAAGGTTACCTGCTATACTTTTCATTATTTGGTTTTTCAATAATTATTCTTACCACGTTAGTAACAGGCTTTTTCTTTCCTAAATTATTAAATGAAAGCCTTTTTCACCTGGCGTTATTGATGATACCATTTTTTATTATTCACCCATTAAATTTTTATTTTGAAGCTACTTTTCAGGGTGAAAGAAAATTGGTGAACCTGGCTATCTTCAGGGTAGTGCCTCCGTTGACTTACGTGGCATTGCTTTATGCTTTTAAATCTCATTCAGCAGGTAATATTTTTTATAATGCCATGCTTTATTACGGAAGTTATTTCACGGTGTTTCTTTTATTGATATTAGATGACAAACCCATTTTTAAAAGAAGAACAAGTGAGTGGAAAGACCTGAAAACCCAGCACAAAACATTTGGGGTTCATTTGTACTGGGGAGGTTTATGGGGTGTGGGCGCCATTTATATGTTACCGGTGTTGATTGGTTTTTTTAATATCAATAATGTAGAAGTTGGCCACTATAGTTTAGCCTTAAGTTTCATTATGCCACTTTCATTTTTGCCAAGTATTGTTGGTACATCTTACTATAAACAATATATCAACCTACCTTCAATTCCTGCTATTGCTTTTAAGAAAGTAATTGCCGGTTGTCTTCTTTTACAAATAGGGTTACTGGTAGGTGTTGATTATTTTATTGATTTCTTTTTAGGGCCAAAATATAGCGAGGTAAGTTTCCTGATTAAATTAGGTTCATTTGGTGCCATACTGCATGGCCTTGGGGATTTTATTAATAAGTTTTTACTGGCAAAAGGTGAATCTGTTTTCTTGAAAAAAGTTTCTGTGGCAGTAGGCCTGGTTCAATTAATTTCATCCTTGGTGTTAATCCATTTCTTTTCATCAACAGGAGCAATTATTGCAAAGTCCCTGGGCTCATTGGTGCTTTTTGGTTCACTATTCCTCTATTATTATAAAAAATACCTGATCCAAAAATCAGAAGGTATAAAGATTATTTTAACCGATGAGTTAAAGAGCCAGGAGGAGATAAATATACAGTAATAACCAAGCTATTAATTCTTAACTTTCGCAAATAATTACAAAAGCAGTTTCCTGATTTGAATTTTACCATTGCTTTTCTGATTTAATTTTTTAAGCTAAATCTCAGTTATGATAAGTAACAAAGAATCGATCGTTCTAAACAGGGAAAGCTGCCCGGTTTGCCATGCCAAAAATTTTTCGATATTGTATAAAGCAAAGCATGATGCCCCGGGGTTTCTGGATTTTATAAAATTTGAAAAATATTACGGCGATTCTTTTTATAATAATTACAACAATGGTAGCCTGAAAGAACTGG
>JAYUTC010000205.1:0-4466 GCA_043755395.1 Ferruginibacter sp. | reverse complement strand
TAACTCAGTGTAAGAATAAGCCACATGCTCCGGCTGAGTGTATAATTTTTCATTGTCTACATCGCTGTTGTCTACACCATCTTCTTCGCCACCTGTAACGCCTAATTCAATTTCTATACTCATGCCAAGTGGCGCCATGCGTTTGTAAAATTCAACCGAAGTAGCAATGTTTTCTTCAATTGGTTCTTCCGACAAATCAAGCATATGAGAGCTGTATAATGGCTGTCCTTTTTCTTTGTAAAACTGTTCTCCAGCATCTATTAATCCGCTAACCCAGGGTAACCATTTTTTTGAAGCATGATCCGTATGAATTACTACAGGCACACCATAATATTTAGCTACTGTATGTATATGTAATGCACCCGAAATGCCACCGGCAATATTGGCTTGTAATTTATCGTTGGGCATACCTTTACCTGCAAAAAACTGTGCACCACCATTTGAAAATTGTATAATAACCGGGGAGTTTACTTTAGCAGCAGTTTCTAGTGTGGCATTAATTGAGTTAGTGCCAATAACATTTACTGCAGGTAATGCAAACTGGTTATCTTTTGCATCATTATATAAAGCTTCTAATTCTTTACCAAATAAAACCCCCGAACTGTATTTGCTCATAACTAATTTGTTTTCTGCAAATGTAAGAAACTACATTCATTTATTACAACTGAATGAATATAGTCATTATTGATCAATGGCTGCCAGTAAATGGTTTAAATATGAAGGCATCATCAACATACGGCTACCATACCAGCTAAACATTTCGCCATCTGTTAAAATAATTTTTGTTTTGGGTAGATGCTGTTGCAATTCATCAATATGTTTTTGTTTAAAAGGGTAGGGCTCAGAAGATAATAATATAAGTTTGCATTTTTCAGTTTGCATTTGTTCTATTGAAATTGCCGGATATCTTTTTGTATTGTGAAAAGCATTTATTAAACCACACCTTGTTAATATATCATTTATAAAAGTATCACAACCAATGGTCATATATGGATTATTCCAAATTAAATAAACTGTTTTTATTGTAGATTTTACAGGATTGAGTTTTAGAAATTCTTTATTTATTGATGTTACAAGGGTTGAGGCAGTTAGCGTTTTTCCGGTTAATTGTCCAATCTGAAGAATCATTTGTAATGCTTCTTCAACATTATTTACATCGGTAACCAATACATTAAACTCGGTTGCCAGTTCTTCTATTTGACTCCTTAAGTTTTCTTCTTTATTGGCAATAATTAAATCGGGTTGTAGCTTTTTTATAGCAGAAATATCTATTGTTTTTGTACCTCCAATTTTCGTTTTGCTCCTAAACCATTCATTTGGATGAATACAAAATCTGGTTATCCCAAGGGTTTCTTCTTCTAATTTCAAATAATGTAGCAGCTCTGTTTGTGATGGTACAAGCGAAACAATACGTTTGGGAATAAAATTTAATTGTTGACCATTTATTAATATCATTCAGTAAAAATATACCGAAACGGAACTAACTATAATAAAAAACTTCCATAAACATTTGACGTATCAAATACTTATGGAAGTCAAGTTTTTAAGAACCAACCAAGCACCAGTTGGTTTTCAACAGGATTTTTTTGGATCTACTTTTAAAGGTTCCTTTAATTTAAGTAGAACAACTTTAATAATTTAATCCGGTTTCAGTGGTCTTTTCAATTAAGCCATCATCGCTTTTAAGGGCATAGGCCAGGATATTGGTTTTCTTTCGGTCTTTCTCGCCATCATCGCTTTTAAAGGCATAGGCATTGGATATTGGTGTTCTTGTTTTCTTTAGGAATTAGATTTTGTTTTCTTTGGATATTTTTGTTTTCTATAGGTTTAGATCTTTATGTTTTTTGTTTTGTTTTAAAAAATTAGAAGTTGACTGATATTGGATTGTTTTAGGTTCTTCACAAACATTGGATAAACTTTCTTTTGGCTTCGTCAGGATTTTTGGATAATGATTGATATTTAATTCCTATCAATCAACTTCTACCACAAAGATGCGACAGATGCACTGGCTGCACAAGAGCATTATTGCTCTTTTTTTCAACTACTGTATTTACTGGGGCAATAGTATTAGTTCAGTTTTTTAAATGGGATAGCTACGTGTGCAGGAGACGTAATTTTACGATTTAATTGGATGGAAAGTGTTTAAATAATAAATGCCGCATTAATAAAATGCAGCATAGGCGCAGTTTTCAGCATATTGTAAATTTACGTTTCTGTTATTTTACAAGGCTTTGAATGATGTCGTATTTAGTAACAATATGATAAGTGCCGCTGTCATCTTTACTTAGAACAGCACCATTTTCCTTATTAATATATGAACTTAAACGTTCCACCGGAGTATCAAAAGCAACCAAAGGATAGGGTTTTTCCATTGCAGAGCTAATAATGTCATTTTTAATATCAGCATTATTTAAAATCTTATTAAACAAACCACTTTCTGATATTGAACCAATATTATTATCATTATCAAGTACAGGGATATTTTCTATATCATACTTCTTCATTAATTCAATGGCATCCTTAACGGTTTGTTTACTGCTTATAGTAACTAACTTTTTACTGCCTCTTCCACTTATTAGATCCTTAAAAGTTTTAACTTCTAAAAAGCCTCTTTCCATCATCCATTGATCATTATAAATTTTACCAACATAGCGGCTGCCATGGTCATGAAAAATTACCACTACAACATCATCTTTTTTTAATTGATCCTTTAGTTGTAATACACCTTGTAAACAACTACCGGCACTATAGCCACAAAATAATCCTTCTTCCTTGGCTATGCGCCTTGCCATAATTGCTCCATCTTTATCTGTTACTTTCGTAAATTCATCAATTACACTCATATCGTAGTTTTCAGGAACAAAATCCTCACCAAAACCTTCGCTTATATAGGGGTACACTTCTTTTTGATCCAACTCACCAGTTTCAAAATATTTTTTTAATAAAGAACCATAGCTGTCGATAGCCCAAACTTTAATATCAGGATTTTTTTCTTTTAAATATTTTCCTGTACCTACAATAGTACCGCCGGTGCCTGTAGCTACAACAAGGTGGGTGACTTTTCCTTCAGTTTGTTCCCAAATTTCCGGACCAGTTTGTTCGTAATGCGCCTGGCGGTTGGCTAAATTATCATATTGATTTACATACCAGCTGTTTGGAACTTCGGTAGCTAGTCTTTTGCTTACGGAATAGTAACTACGTGGGTCTTCAGGTTCAACATTTGTCGGGCAAACAATTACTTCTGCGCCAACTGCTTTTAAAATATCTGCTTTTTCCTTTGATTGTTTATCAGTTGTGGTAAAAATACATTTATATCCTTTTACGCATGCTGCAAGAGCCAGTCCCATGCCAGTATTACCACTGGTACCTTCAATTATTGTACCACCGGGTTTAATTTTACCTTCCTGTTCTGCAACTTCCAGCATTTTTAAAGCCATACGGTCTTTAATACTGTTGCCCGGGTTAAAATATTCCACTTTGGCCAATACAGTACAGGGGAGGTGTTTGGTTATTTTATTAAGTTTGATTAGCGGTGTGTTGCCTATAGTTTCTAAGATATTATTGAGCCACATTTCTTTTGTTATTTAACTGTAAAGGTAATTTTTTAATTTAACTGCAGGATTTTGAGTTCATTGGTTACTAGTACATGGAGATTTTTTATTATTTGTGAAGCTAGTAGAATTTTTTCTACAAATTATATATCAATAGGGCTACCATTTATATAATCTGTTTTAGTCAACTTTGATATCCAAATATTCTATCGAAAACAATTAATCCTTTATCGAAAAGTTTGTTAACCTCTGAAATGAAAGCAATACTTTAGTTATAAAAACTATTTTATTGTGAATGACACTGAAAGCCTCCAAAATTGGAGGCTTTTTATTTTTTTAATTCTTCCAATGCCTTTTTTACTGTATTATCGCTCATATTTAATACCTCAAACATTCCCTCGTTACGCCATAACTGTCTGGCAATTGAAGATTTAATACGGATTATTATATCCATTTTTTCTTTAATTGCAACATTACTTAATGTAATAGAATCATTGGCAGCAATATTTTTAAACTGATCCCAATTAACATCTGTAAAATTAAAATCTTTAATAAAATCGCCAGGGATTTTATACTTTTTTAATTGTTGCAGATTTTGCAAATAAAATTTATAAGCAAAATTACCAATTGTACTATTGGCATATAACTTAGCTGTTATTATGCTAAAGCCACTGGTGTCTAAAGCAATAAATAAGTCTGGTGTTATACCCCCTCCACCATAAACTGTTTTTCCACCCTTTGTTTTATATATTTTTGTTTTATCGTTTTTTATTGAATCAACACTTTGGGTTTCACCATCGTGAAAGCGGTTATTTATTTCACTATAATAAGCTTTTTCACCATTAGTGTAAGGCCTTTGAATACTACGACCAACTGGAGTATAATATCTTGCAATGGTAAGGCGCAAAGCACTTT
>JAYUTC010000204.1:0-11308 GCA_043755395.1 Ferruginibacter sp. | reverse complement strand
TTTGGAACCCACCAACCAGGTGTACTAAAACTGTAACGGCCATAATGATAATAGGCCCAGGAAAAAAAATCGCCTCCACCTGCTGAAGTTTTAGGTGCATCTTTCAGGTTCACTGTTTTATTATATAATTCCGAAACCATACTATTAGCTTTTGTATCAGGCTCCAGCCAACCCGCAGTAATTGTTTGAGAGGCTGATGCAGCATTGAATATAATAGGGGCGCTTAAATTATTATTGCTGCCATAACTTACCACTGCATATATGTTGTATAGTTCAAATAAATAATCGAGTAAAGCTCTTGTTTCTATTTCTGATACAGCATATTCGCCAGCACCGGAGGTAAACGAAGGATTTTTATAAGTTAAATTTTTATTGAACCATACACCACCTTCTCCATCTTCATTAAATTGCCCGTCTTTATCATTATCGTTGCCTTCGTTGTACAACAGGTAATTTCCTTTCTCTCCTTTACTTATGTCAGCTTTTACTAATACTCTGGCATCATCAGGATGAATTTTATAATCACCTACCGGCGAAGTTATCCGCATCTGGGTAATTTTTCCATTACCATCAAGGTCATCATATTTATCTTCATTAGTTTTTCCATCACGGTCATCATCAGTAACAGTAGCATTGCCCTGCCGTTCATATTTTATAGAAGCAAAATATTGTTCCATCGCATCGGGACTCATATTTGGGAAAACATAAAATGTTGTTTTGTTCAACAATACTTTAATACTATCACTATTGCTGCCCTGTAATAAGTTTTCAGCAAAGCCAATAGATAATTCGGTACCAAGTAACTGGTTACCTTCCACACCTCCAACTATTGCAATAGCGGGTTTAGTTTCTGTATTGCCTGAGCCAATGGTTATTTGCCAAACATCTTTACCACCTGCGGTTTTGGTAAGTGATTTTACTTTTACCAGTTGCGGATAAGTTTTAGCTAAAGCAGCAATACGCAGTGATTGCTGGCTATTATTGCTGTAATCTGTTTGTGCGTATGTAAAGCTTACCATGCTGATGGAACACAGCAGGCAGGTAACAAATTGTTTTATCATGCAATGCAGTTTTTTGAAGACTAAATTTAGGAAAATTAAAAACAAAGAATATAAAAAAATTAAAAACGGTAACAATTAATATTAAGAAAGTAGTAATAATTTAAAATAATACAAATAGTATAATTCAAAAAAATAAGGATACATCAGTTGTTGAAAAATAAAAAAAGGGCATCGTAAGACGCCCTTAATGTTTACAAAACACTTATTTTATTTAAGATGCTTGGTAAGATGTTTAGCCATATCAAACATAGATACCTGTCCTTTGCCATTAAAAACAAGTTTTAATTTTGCATCGGCATTAATCATACGTCTGTTTTTAGCATCCTGCAGTTTATTAGCTTTAATGTATACCCATATTTTTTTCACTACTTCTGTACGAGGTAATGGTTTACTTCCTACTACTGCTCCTAATGCTGCACTTGGTGTAAGTGGTTTCATAAATGCTGCAGAAGGTTTACGGGCTGATTTCTTTTTAACAACTTTTTTTGGAGCTGCTTTTTTTACTGCTTTTTTTGGAGCTGCTTTTTTAGCTACTTTTTTTGGAGCTGCTTTTTTAGCTGCTTTTTTTACTACTTTTTTCGTTGCCATTTTTTTAAAATTTAAAATGTTAATGGGAGTAATTTATTTACTGATATCAAATATAAGTTATTTTCTCTCGTACTACAATGGCATTTTAATAAAATTAGTAACACAACAGGAGTTTTTATGCTTTCCCAAACAATGCTAATTGTATGGGCTGTTCTATTTTTTTTACATTATCCAGTTCAAATTTGTATTGGGTTATGGTATAAACAGCCGTAGGTTCATTGCGGGATGTAACAATAATTGATGTACCATCCTCAAATGGGGTAAACAACTTTTTTGCCAGGCCAGGTGTATTATTCTCCTTGGATAAATGCGACAATAGCAGGTGTGTCATAAACGGTGACCTATGTTTAGTAAACAATTCCAGTGCCTGACTATTGGATAAATGGCCAACCCCGCCCCGGATCCGATTTTTTAAATGCAGCGGATATTTTCCGTTTTCTAATAAAACTTCATCATAATTAGCCTCTAAAAAAGCAGCATGGCATTTGCTAAAATAATATTTAACCTCATTGCAGGCTATACCTATATCGGTAAATACGCCAACTGATAATTTTTTATAACTGATTATAAAACTATGGGGGTCGGCTGCATCGTGTTTTTTTGTAAAAGGAGTTACTAATAATTCACCAACAGTAACGGGTTCATTAGCAGTAAATGTTTTTGAAAGATGATTTATTAATCTTGGGCCATACTTTGCAGTTTTACTTGTAATATAAACCGGCAAACTATATTTGTTTGCAAGTGTGGAAACACCTTTAATATGATCGCCATGTTCATGAGATACAAAAATTGCCTTTACCGTTTTCATAGAAAGCCCCAGATGTTTCATCCGCTTTTCTGTTTCTCTGCAGGAAATACCCACATCAATCAAAACAGCTTCTTTGCTGTTACCTATATAATAACAATTACCGTTGCTGCCCGAATTTAGTGAGGTGATGTATAAAGCCATGGTGTGCAAAGAAAACTAATTTTAATTGGATGGGGATTTTGTATTTTTTAAAAAATTGTTGGTAAAATCAGCATATTACAGGTAATAGTATTTGTACTAAGTGAATTTACGCCAATTTGTTTTTTATCTAAATTATTCTTCTCAAATATTGCAATTACAAAATATGAATTGTACATTTACATCCTTACTTACCCTGTTACCAATAACTTCTGATTAAACCGTGCCAAATTCCCAAAGTCAAAAAGGCTTAGGCTAAATCCATCCCTTTGATATACTGATGTTCTTTAGGGCGAAATTAATTAATTTTCCTCCTGAGTACATTTAAAATCCGGTTACTTATTGTAATGTCCTTTAAAAACCCTGTGTTTTTTAATTATGTAAAATTAAAAGGTATAATTAAAACACAAATTAAAATGGCAACAATAATTACCTCATCTTAAATATACAATATGGAAACTTTGTACACCGCTTACACTAAACTGCTTGATTACAAAATTTATTTTTTTGTAAAAAAATTCAACACTTTTCCCGAACTTAAAAATGTGGCTCCTGTTATGGAATCATATGGTATGCATACCGATTTTGATAAAGCCTGCAGTATTGCCGGAATAACTGATACGGCAATTAAAGAGCAGCTTTTACAACAAGCGGAAGAAAATACCCAGCGGGCTAAAATTGTTGACCTGGGTACTACTTATTATTCTGGTAAAAGTATGGCCAGATAATTTATTAAGTTCAAAAGACATTTAACCTTTTTGGTATTTACCAAAAAGGCTTTTTTATTAGTAAAATAATATTTGCCTACATTTAACATTATGCAAAGAAAAAAACCGGATGTAGATATTATTTTGGATTTGCTTAAAGAAACACTTGCAGCCAATCCAACATCTACATTTACAGCCAGCTTATTATTTCAATATCAGGAACGCGGTGGCCTTAGTAAAAAACAACTGGAGGGCCTGCTTCATAAAGCATCAAAAGTAGAAACAATTGCAGGGGGCAAACTGGCTACTTTGGAGGCAATAATTTTAAAAAAATCAACAAGGGATAAATCGCCTTTACCACAACCAACAGCACTTTTAATAAAAGATGAAACGGCAGGGAAAAGGATAACTGCTATTTTACAAAAATATCCGCAACACAAAAGAGTATTATTTTTTAATGCAAAATATGAAAACAACGAAACATTTTCACTTGCCGAAACAGAAGAGGTTAACCGGTTTTATAAAATACTGATTGAGAAATAAATTTTTTAAATCAGATTGTCAAAGTTTATTATTAATATCAATAAGATAATCAAAGAGGTTTATTTCAGATGTAATTCCCAGTTTTTTCCGCAATCGATATCTGCTTATTTCAACTCCCCTTACCGATATATTCATCAATTGTGCAATTTCTTTGGTAGATAAATTCATACGTAAATAAGCGCATAGTTTTAATTCATTACCAGTAATTGAAGGATGTTTTTCTTTTAATCCAGCAACAAAATCACCATGTACTTTATCAAAGTGTTTAGTAAAGTTTTCCCACTCTTTATCCATATTATCATCTTCATTGAGTGTTTTAATCGTTTTCTTTAATCCTATAACAGCTTCAGGGTCATCAAGTCCTTTCATTACCTGTGACAATTCTGTTTTTATTTTTGTAAAAAGTTCTCCTTTTTTTACAAGGTGCATAGCGGAAGATGCCAATTCAGAGTTTTTAAAATTTACTTCTGCTTCCAGTTTTTCGTTACGCAATGCCACCAGATCACTTTCCGTTTTATTTAATTCCAATTCGTGAATATATAAAAGCTTTTTTTGTTCCTCTTCATATTTTGCTCTTTGTAATTTGAATTTATTTTGCAGTATACCAGATAAAGTAAATACGGCTGCAATAAGAATAATCAGGTATAAAATGATTGCCCAAATTGATTGATACCAGGGGGGAAGAATTTTAAAAGAGTAATTTTCTGAAGCCGATTCGTTGCCAAGGTTGTTTCTGACTTTCATTTCAAATATGTAGTTGCCTGCAAGTAAATTTGTATATTCTTTTTCGGTTCTTATTGTCCAGCCGCTCCAGTTTTTATCAAAGCCTTTTAGCCTGTAACTGTATTCGAGATTTGATTGATTGCCGAAAAGGGAAGAACAAAATTCAAATCGAATGGTTTTCCATTTGTTATTTATTTCCGGAATTTGATCAGTATCCTGAATTTGTTTTCCATTAACATTATTAAAAAAACCTCCGAATAAAAGGCTGTCTGTAGTGCCAAGGATTCTGACTGTTCTAATATGTACTTTTAAATTTGATATGGTTTGCTTATATTTTTCATAATTAATATGAAAAAATCCCTTTTCCCCACCTACAAAAATATTGCTTTCATTTACCGGATAGATAAACTCAAATCCGCTGAGAATTTTATTATTTAATTCCGGAAAGTAAATAATGTCTGGTTCTTTCCCTGATAGATCAATTACCCCCATTGTTTTTTCATGAATAAACCAAATATTTCCGCTAAGGTCTTCTTTTAAATAACGTATACTTTGATCACCTAATAATTTTTTGTAAAAAGGGGATGGTTCAAAACTATTTTTTTGCTGATTATAATAAAAGACACCTTTTTCAGTAGCAACAACTTCTTCGTTTTTAATTTTATAAACATGGTTATTCAGCGTGGACGGCAGCCCGTTTTTAGCTGTATAGATAATAATATTAAAAGAGCCATCACTTTTTTTACTAATTTTATATATTCCTTGGTAAGGGTGAGACACCCATATGTTATCATAATTATCTATGGTAACAAATCTTGATGATTCATTAAAACCGGCAACTTCACCTGAAGGAATAAATTGCCCGATTTTAAAATCAAAAAAGAAAAGCCCATTATAATTACCCGATACAATTTGTGAGGTGGGAAAAATGTCTGACATGGGTACAAAATTCCAAAATCCGGGATTAGTTGAAATAAATTTTGCGGTATTATCTTTAATTACAAATGCCCCTTCATGTTTTCCTAAAAGCAATTGATTATTTATTTCTGCTAAACTCCATGTTTGCCCTTTTGTATTAGTTACAAGTGAAAAATTTCCGATGCTGAAACTAAGGTCCTTTGTTTGTTGTAACGCAACACTAAATAATCCATTGGTTGTGCCTGCAAACAAACGGTTTTCGTAAACAATAGCAGTATATCCTGATCCATCCTGTAATAATGGTTTAATTTGTTTGATGGCACTGTTATAAGTTATTAAATCAATTCCATTATCAAGGCCCAGCCATAAATTACTTTGGTTATCAAGAAAGATACTTAATACATTATTATTTTGTAAGCCCTCTGTTCTGGAAAAACTTTGTATGATATTACCCTTATGGTCAATAATATAGATACCACTATTGTTTGTAGCTAATGCAATCCAATCTGTATTTACAGCTACAGCCGCATAAATTCTTTCATTCTCAAATAGCAGATTATTGATCGATTGCAGTTTTGAAATACCCATGTTGGATAAAACAAATAAACCATTCTTTAATGTTGTTATTAAAGCACTGTCTTTATTTTTAGGAAGAATGCTGGTAACGGGGTCATTTATTGGAAGTTCATTTTTGTTAAAAGTTGGTCTCCAGATATTATTTTCAAAACTCATTAATCCCGCTTTGTAATCATGAGCATACAAATTACCATTACATAAGCCTAAATATGTCCATTCTGAAGGAGCTTTATAGGTTAAAACTGATTCATTGGCGAATTTGAAAACCTTATTTTTTGAGCGGAAGAAAATATTCTTATTAAAAGATACTATATCCCAAACATCTCCAAATGATTTATCTTTTAATGGTATAAATGGAGTTAAAGAGTGGTATTGAAGGCGGCCATTATTAGATGGAGAAAAATATCCCAACTCATCCTGTCCACCCACATAAATTTTATTGTCTAAGCTAATCTCCACAGACCGCACCACAGTTTTATTGGGTAAAGGATAAAGATTCCAGTACTTGCCATCAAAACTTAACAACCCTTCATTGTTGGCCATGTATACAATTCCATTTCTATCTTGCTTAATATCCCAGTTCTGTAAACCTGCACTATACGATTGCTTGGAATAATTTATTACATCGGGAAGTCCAATTGTATTTTGGCTAAATACATTAATTGGCAAACAAATAAATAAAACCAGCTTTTTCATAAATGCTGTATTAATATATAGTGAAGGTATAAAAAAATTAGTGATGTATAAATGAAGTAGTATAAATAGCCTTAATATCAACGATTTACATTTTCCGATGTAGTAATGAAGTGGCTGTTTATTTTTAAGATGTAGGGGTAAATAATACTTTTACATCGAATTCTGTAAATTATTATTTGATTATCTAAAACGATTGCTTATGAAATTAAAAATTGCATTGCTATTTTTTGGAATTTGTGTCTTTGGTTTTCTCCAGGTAGCAATAGGACAGAATATTTCTGTTTCCGGTAAGGTAAAAAACAAGACATCCGGAGATCCTTTAGTTGCTGCAACAGTAACTGTTGAAGGCACAACTAATTCTACAACCACAGACGTAACAGGAAAATTCTCCATTTCCATAAAAAAGGGTGCTTCACTCGTGATTACTTATACAGGAATGGAACCTTTTCGTTACCGTGTAAATAATGCAGTTGTGCTTGATATCCTTTTAGAAGAATCTACAAAGAGGTTGAATGAAGTAGTGGTAATAGGATATGGGGTTCAAAAAGTGACCAAGGTCTCTGGAGCCATTTCCACCATTAAAGGTTCAGATATTGAAAAACTTAGACCCGTAAGAGCTGAAGATGCTATACAAGGAAGAGCTTCTGGTGTTACCGTTGTATCAAATGGCTCACCAGGCGCAAAACCAACCGTTTTAATAAGAGGTATTCCTTCTTATTCCGGTACAGATCCACTTGTTATTGTTGATGGTGTTTTGCAATCATTGGATGACCTTAATTCAATTAATGCAGCAGATATAGAATCAATAAATATTCTGAAAGATGCTGCAACTACTGCCATATATGGTGTAAAGGGGGGTAACGGAGTAATTGTTGTTACAACTAAAAGCGGCAGAAAAAATCAAAAAACTGAGTATACCCTTGGTAGCAATTTTGGCCAGCAGGAAGTAATGAATACAATTGGTGTTTTAAATGCCAGTGAATATGCAGCTATTATAAATGAAGGAAGTACAGTTTCGGGCGGTAATATTATATTTCCCGATTTGTCGAAATTTGGAGTTGGTACAAACTGGCAAAATGAAATATTTAAGAAGTCAATAATTCAGTCTCATAATATTACAGCAAAAGGTGGAAGTGATAAAATGGCCTATTTTCTTTCTGGAGGTTATTTAGGACAGGATGGTATTGTTGGTGGTGGAGATAAGTCATATTTTAACAGAGTTAACGGTACTGCCAATCTAACATTTAATTTAAATTCTAAATTAAAGTTTATTGCTAATACCAGTTATACAAATATTAAAGGAGCAGGTGTTGCGGAAAATTCAATTAACAGCGTTGTTTCAAATGCCTTGAATTTTGACCCCACAGTTGCTATTTTAAACACAGTACCTAATACATATGGTAAATACGGAACAAGCACAACAATCTTATCCGAAATATTTAATCCGCTTACGCAGTTAGATGATACCTATAATAAATCTAACACCAATAAATTATATGGAAAATTAGAACTGCAGTATGACGTGTTGAAGAATCTTAAAATCACATCACGTTATGGGTATACCAATGTTGATGTAAATGGAAAAGGGTTTACTCCATTATCTTATTACGGTACTGCTCATATAAACTCCACTTTAAATGCTGATGGCACTGCAAGAGCAGGTTCTCATAATAGTGTTTATGAATATAAAAATACCTATTACAATTATACTTTTGAAACATTTGGTAATTATAATTTCAAAATAAAAGAGGATCATAGTTTTGATGCTGTACTTGGATTTTCTGAAGCAAAAGTTACGGGTAATTCGCTCAACGGATCACGCCAGGATGTTCCTTTTAATTCATGGGAATTTGCAGATATTTCCTCTGCTACAGGTACAGCTCCAGCATCGGGGTTGGACGTTGGTTCTTATCAATATGAAAGAAGAAACCTCTCTTACTTTAGCAGAATAAATTATGATTATAAAGAAAAATATTTAGCTTCTTTTTCTGCAAGGCGTGATGGATCCTATGCTTTTGGTACAAATAATAAATTTGCCAATTTCTTTGCGGGATCATTAGGATGGGTAGTTTCCAGTGAAAATTTCTTTAAGTCGGATTTTGTTAATTACTTAAAGATCAGGGGAAGTTATGGTAGCACGGGTAATGAAAATGTAAGCCCACAGTATCAAAGAATTTCAACCAGTATATATAGTTACAACCTGGGGCAAAATGCAGGGTATACATTCGGTAACGATCCTACATCAATTGGAGCAACAATAGCTTCATTTAAAAATGATGACTTAGGATGGGAAAAGCAGAAGCAATTAAATGCAGGGTTTGATTTGAGATTTTTTAAAAATAAATTTTCTTTATCAGCGGATTACTTTCAGAAAAATATCAGTGGTTTATTATTCACCCCTTCATTATCATTGTATTTAGGTACTGCAGCAGCACCAACTGCTAATATTGGTACAACAAAAACAAGCGGTATTGATATGAATTTAGGTTTCAGTGATAATTTAACCAAATTTTTAAAGTTAACCACAAATGTAACTTTTACCACGGCTAAAAATGAAGTTACAGAAACCAATAATGGTTTAATAACAGGGGGAGGATATGGTATTCCTTATCAAAGTGTAACCAGATTTGAAAAAGGCTTTACACCAGGTTATTTCTATGGTTATAAAACAGATGGTCTCTTTCAAAACCAGGGTGACATTACAAAAAGTGCCACTCAGGCAAATGCACAGGCAGGCGATATCCGCTTTGTAGATATTAATGGAGACGGAAAAATTGATGGTAATGACAGAACACAAATTGGAGATCCATTTCCAGACTTTACAATGGGCTGGGGGTTGTCATTAGAATATAAAGGTTTTGATTTTAACACTTTTGTTTATGCTTCTGTAGGAAATGATATATACAGAGCTTATGAGAGAAACCTTGCCATGACAAATAAATTCAGAGGTGTATTGGCAAGATGGACTGGTGAGGGAACTACAAACAATGCTAATAATCCAAGGTATACATTTACTGATGCAAATGGTAATACAAAAGCTTCTGACAGATATGTGGAAGATGGTTCATTTGTAAAAATTAAGGATATCCAGTTGGGTTATACTATTCCAGCATCAGTTTATAAAAACAAAATATTTACTAAAGTACGTGTTTATGCACAGGTAAAAAATGCTTATACGTTTACTAAGTATTCTGGTTTTGATCCTGAGATATCGGGTGGAATATTTGACACAGGCATAGATCGTGGAGCATATCCGCAAGCCAGAACATATTCAATTGGAGTTGATTTTAAATTCTAAACTTTATAAAAAGCATTCAAATGAAAAATAGTAAATATATCATAAGTTTATTTTTAGTCACAGTTGTGACTATGAGCTGTGAAAAGTTTGTTGATTACAGCCCAAAGGAAGATTATCAAATAACTGCAGACGATTATTTAAAGACCGCAGACGATTATCAAAAAATGGTAATTGGCACTTATTCTCCTTTGCAATGGTTATGGGCCAATACCGTTATAGGAGATGTAGCAACTGACAACTCTGTTTCCGCAGGTGAAAATGCAACTGATCAAATTGGGTTTCAGCAAATTGATGATTATCAAATTGTAGCAAACAACAGCTATTTAACAGAAGCATGGAAATCTTGTTATGAAGGAATTAACAGAGCTAATTATTTACAGGAAAATAAAGCAAAATTAAATTTTGCAGGTAAAGATGCATTATATGGTGAAGTATATTTTTTAAGAGCATATTATTATTTTGAACTGGTTAAAATGTTTGGTGATGTTCCTCTTTTTGTTGATAAAAGACTTTCAGTTTCAGATTCAAAAAATTATCAAAGGGCAGCTAAAGCTGATGTATATAAGCAAATTGAAACAGACTTAACAAATGCCATAGCCGTTTTAAATACTACCAGCGTTCAAAAAGGAAGAATTACTAAATATGCAGCTCAGGCATTATTAGGAAAAGTATTGTTATTTGAAAATAAATTTGATGCTGCCGCTGCCATGTTAGAAAATGTTGCAACAGGGCCATTTAGTTTAGTAACTAATTTTGGGAATATTTTTTTACAGTCGGGAGAAAATGGAACTGAATCTGTTTTTGAAATTCAATATTCTAATGCAAGTCCTTTTTATGACTGGTCAAACCCAGGAAGGGGCCAGGGTAATTTAGCCGTACAGGTATGTGGTATAAGAAATTTAACAGGTACCAGCCCTTACGGACAGGGATGGAGCACTAATTTACCTACAGCAAATTTAGCCAGTGCATTTACAGCCGGTGATACAAGAAAAGCAGTAACTATATTAGATATTGAAGCATATAAAACTGCCAATCCCAGTTTTAATATTACCTACCTGGTTGCACCTTATAAAAACACAGGGCTTTATAATCAAAAATATCATCCACGCAAAGGAGAAACTTCTGGTCAGGTGGAACTAAACTATTTAAATAATTTTAGAACTATCCGTTATGCTGATGTTTTATTAATGGCTGCTGAAGCTAACAACAGGGCTACCACCCCTAACGATACAAAAGCACAGTTATATTTAAA
>JAYUTC010000203.1:0-4480 GCA_043755395.1 Ferruginibacter sp. | reverse complement strand
TGTTGCTGGAGCTGCCCCTACATCGTCAATCCTACCAAGTCGCTTCCCCAAAATAGAATTTATAAAAAACCGCCTCATTTAATAATGAGACGGCCTCTGTATTAGTTTTGAATTTGCCTGCGGCAAATTCAAAACAGAATTCGCCACAAGGCGAATTCCTACGAATACCCCAACCTCTCTCCCACTTCTTTCCCCAAAACGGGCAACTGCCTTCTTTCAATTAAAAAACTATTCAGTTGCGCCAGCTCTTTAAAAATATAGTGTTTATCCATGGCCGCTTTTAAATAACCGGCTCCACTGCTACCACCCGTACCAATACGTGTACCAATCATGCGCTGTACCATATTAATGTGACGGTAGCGCCAATTGCCTAATTGGTTATCAATTTCCAATAAAGTATCTAACAATTGAAATGGTAATTCAAGCATAGGATAACCACGATACAGCATAATAAATAAAGCCGAGCGGCAGGCCTTGGGTGTCAGGTTTCTTACTTCATCTTTTAATCTGGCATTAAAAATATTTGCAAATGATTCAGCATTATTTTTTTCAGCTTCTGCCAAACTACCTATATATACCTCTTGATAATTTTCCCAAAATTCCTCTGTAATAAAAGGCATTCTTTCCAGCCAGGCATTTATTAATTCCAAAACTGATTTGCCATTTTCAGCATCTTTAATAATGGCAATATCTTTTTCTTTTAACTGAGAGGTGTAATAATTTTGCCCGTGGCGGTCTTCAAATTTTAAACCCAGTTTTGCTTCCAGTACTTTAAATTGGTAACTCTGAAAGCCTGATGCAGGCCGCAGCATATCACGAAAATCTAAAAAGTCCATGGGTGTCATGGTTTCCATAATATCTATCTGCTGTACCAATACTTTTAAAATGGTTACCACTCTTGTAAGCCTGTGTACCACCGTTTGCATTTCGGGAGAGTTATCGTTTAATGCCGGCTTGCTCATAATATCAATAACAGAATTTACCTCAAACAAAATTTGTTTAAACCATAATTCATAAGCCTGGTGAATGATGATAAAAAGCATTTCATCATGCGCCCTTATTTTTCCTTCTTTAAAACTTTCAGGTTCCTGGGCGCCGGTAATTTTTTCCAATTGCAAATAATCTCCGTAATACACTGCTTTATTTTCCATAACCATTGTTTTGATGCAACAAACTTACACAAATGTATTGCTGCAAAAAATGTTTTTTAAAAATTGCCTTTTGTTAAGCGTTAGTGAATAAAAAATTGCTTTAACATTTTCTTATCTAAACAAAAAAAGATTGGCATACTATTCTAATAACAGTATGGCAAGCAGCCACATAAAACCCTGCAAAAAAAAAATGAAACAAAAATTAACTTTAGCTGTAATCAGTATTATAATAATGAGCAGCGCAAGAGCACAAGTTACTTATGGCATACAGGCCGGTGTAAATATTGCCAACTGGCAGGGCGATGCATTAAAAAGCCTTAATAATGTTGTTGACCTTACCAATGGTTTTATTGATACCAAAAGTAAAACAGGTTTTCACATTGGCGGTTATGCCAACATTCCTATATCAGAAACTATTTCTTTTGAACCGGGTTTACAATATGTTCAAAAAGGATATGCGATGAAAGGAGATTTAAAAATTGATGCCCTCAAATTTTTAGGTGCTAATGCTGGAGCAAAAGTAGAAGCGCATTACATAGATGTTCCACTAATATTAAAAGCAGAAGTAGCAAAAGGGTTAAGCATTTATGCCGGGCCACAAATATCTTACCTGGCAAAAACAAATCTTCATTTATATACAAGTGTTTTGGGCATCTCGCTGTTAAATAAAAAATTAGACCTTAGTGATAATTTTAACCGGGTTGATTTAGGACTTGCAGGAGGAATTGGCTACTCATTTGGTAATGGCTTAAACATAAAAGCCGGCTATGATTATGGCCTTTCAAAATTAGATAAGAACGATAATTTTAAAGCATATAACCGGGTGGTAAAACTTTCGGTTGGATTTAGTTTTTAGTGGCTATACTTTAGGTTAAAGCGGTACCGGTAAAAGGGTACCGTTTTTTTACGCCCCCTCCACCCCCTGAAGGGGGAACTGCAGTTTTTAAATTCCAGCATTATTTATTTTGCACAACTTTATAAAAAGCTTCTCCTTTCCTACTTTATATTTAAGCAATGATTTTCCTTAAATTTGCATCCCGAATAACTGGATTACGAATTAACCAGTAAACCAATTAACCAATCAACCAATTAACCAATTAACCAATTAACCAATTAACCAGTAAACCAGTAAACCAATTAACCAATTAACCAGTAAACCAATTAACCAGTAAACCAATTAACCAATCAACTACATTCATGGGAAGAATTTTTGAAGTTAGAAAGAGCAGCATGTTTGCCCGCTGGGATAAGATGGCAAAGAACTTTACCCGGATCGGCAAAGAGATTGCGATTGCAGTAAAAGCCAGCGGACCCGACCCCGATAATAACCCGGCCTTAAGAAGATGCTACCTGAATGCAAGGGCCTGTGGTATGCCCAAGGACCGTGTGGAGGCTGCTATTAAAAGAGCTATGGGAAAAGATACCAGCAATTATGAAGAGATCATGTATGAAGGATATGCACCCCATGGTGTGGCTGTATTAGTAGAAACAGCAACTGACAACTCAACAAGGACCGTTGCCAACGTAAGGATGCATTTTACAAAAGGACAGGGCTCCTTGGGTACCACTGGCAGTGTGGCTTTTGGTTTTACTCATATGGCCGAATTTAAAATAAAAGGTGCAGGTGTAAATGTGGATGATCTTGAATTTGAATTGATAGATTTTGGGCTGGAAGAAATTGGTGAAGATGCTGATGGTAATGTAATCATCCGTACTCCATTTAATGAGTATGGCAACATGAGTAAAGCTTTGGAAGAAAAAAAGATTGAAGTAATCAGTGCAGAATTAACCTGGATACCCGCCAATACCATGGAGTTAAGTGAAGAACAGGCCAATGATGTTTTAAAAATGGTTGATCATTTAGAACAGGATGATGATGTGCAGAAAGTGTATCATAATTTGAAATAATTAAAAGGGGGAGCTTCAAAATTGAAGCTCCCCCTTTTTGGATTATTAAGTTTAATAAGAAGTCAAAAATTAAACAATGTTATTTGTGCATTTGTTTTACTAATTCTTTTAATTCTTGTTTGATATTTTTTGAAGGCCGGTTTAAAATTTTATTTATCCTGTTTTTTATACTTAACTGCCCTGTTTTCCCAGCAGAAGATGTTAATGTTGTATTATTATAATCGTCGGTATCTTCTCCGCAATTCTGGTATGTACAGGTTAAATTTTCCTGGGCTTCTGTGGCCCTGTTATAAAAAGCTAAATAGGTCATATAATTATGTGGACCGGTTTGCATGGTTGTTTGTGCAGGGTCAGTATCATAAACCACGTAAGGAATCCCTTCATCATATAAAATTGCAGAACTTTGCGACCACCATCTTTTATCAAATAGTGGCCAATTGACATAAGGGAAACCAAAATCCACTCCATTTATTGCAAGCATAGGATCTTTGTTAGGAATGTTATACTTATAAAAGACTTGATAGATTAATTCTGTTCCTACATAAAAATCACTGCCTGTATTAAATCCATCACGATTATAATAAAAAATGGTATGATCATCATTAACATCATCATCCTCTCTTACCATTTGCCCTTTGCGGTTATATGTATATACATTATCAGCACCCAATGCTCCGTTTGAATCAAAGTATCCTGTTGCCCTTGTTGCAAGATTACCTGTATAATAAACCGTGTAATTAATTGCACCGCCACCCTCATAAAAGATATGATAGTTTTTTAACCGGTTCTTATTATCATAAGTCATCTGTTGGTCATTATAAGAACCCGGTGCCCATTGAATATACCATTTATCAGCAAGGCCTTTTTGGTTGTAATGAAAATTAGAAAATGACCCATCGCTCCATACTAAGGAGTGAAGCTGGCATTTGTTATCATTTTTGTTGGTTTTAGAAACCTGTTGATCCTGTAAATCATTAACAGGCATCATATCTTCTGTTACTTTTTGACAACCTGAAAAAAACAGGGCTGATAGCATTAAACTATAAAAGTTTTTTAAAAAATTCTTTTTCATAAACAATTTTGTTTGGTTAAAAATTTATCCTATAAAAGCCATTAAAAAATAGCTCCCATCAACAAGTGTAAAATTGTTACTAAGATGAAACATATGCAATACCCCATTGGGTGATTTTTTGAAAAAGGTCAGGAGAGGCCCTGTTGTATGGCTTTCATTACCGCTTCGCTGCGGCTGGCTACGTGTAGTTTTTTGTAAATATGCTTTACATGGGTGCGGACGGTTTCATAACTGATAAAGGATTTGTCTGTGACCCGTCCTGAAAAAAGTTGTCTGGTTTACAATACTAATCCTGCATTTGGTTGACTAAGATACTTCATCCTGAATAAGGTTGATTAAAAAAGATGTT
>JAYUTC010000202.1:0-4496 GCA_043755395.1 Ferruginibacter sp. | reverse complement strand
CCTGCAGATTATGATATGAAACTGTATAGGCCCAATGGAAATTTACAGGCCACTTCTTCCAATTCAGGTACCGCAGATGAAAAAATTATTTACAATCCAACGAGCAATAACAACGTAGGTGCATACCGGGTTTATGTGTATGGCTTCAGCGGAGCATTCAGCAATACACAATGTTATACGTTAAGGGTTGATTTAAGTGCTACCAATTTTACATCTGGTCCCGAAGATGCAAATAACAAAGTGGAAACTGTAAGAAGCGGTATGAAAGTTTTCCCAGTTCCCGCCACCAATGCAGTTACCATTTCTTTTGACGCTTTTGCTAAGGGAAATGTTGATATTGTAATAACCAACCAGCTTGGCCAGGAAGTATTACGCAAACAGGTTAATGTTGACAATGGTGTTAACTTTAATACAGTTGACGTAAGCAAACTAAAACCGGGTATTTACTTTGTTAAAGTAAATAATGGTAAACAGGTTGAATCACAAAAACTGATTATCAACAGGTAAAATTTAAAATTGTAATAATAAGAAAACGGGCTGTTTAAAAACAGCCCGTTTTCTTATTAAAGTTGACCAGGTTTAATGCACGATGCAGAAATATTACTTAGCTGTAAAACTTAATCTCTCTCCTGTGCACAATGTCTGCACCTTGGTTCATAAATATCTTTTTCGCCCAGTAAAACCTGTGGGCCTTCTGCTTTTTTACGATAGCTTATATTGGCAATATTGCCGCATTTCATACAAATGGCATGCAGCTTTGTTATATAATCTGCCTTTGCCAAAAGTGCCGGCATTTGCCCAAATGGATTACCCAGGTAATCCATATCCAGCCCGGCAACAATTACACGAATACCCCTTAATGCCAGTTGTTCGCAAACATTTCCTATTTCTGCATCAAAAAACTGGGCTTCATCAATACCCACCACATCCACATCCAGCGCCAGCAGTAAAATGCTTTGCGAACTCTCAACCGGGGTGGATAAAATAGCATTGGTATCATGACTTACTATTTTATTTGCATCATATCGTATGTCAATGACAGGTTTAAATATCTCAACTTTTAAATTAGCTATCTTAACCCGTTTTAAACGGCGTATCAGTTCTTCCGTTTTTCCACTGAACATACTGCCGCAGATCACTTCAATCCAGCCTCTTCTTTCGCCCCGGATATTAGGTTCTATAAACATTTATATATATTTTTAAAATTGTGTTTGTAACTTAGGCCACAAATTTTCAGCATCTCATTATCAGGGCATCAAAAGTATATATATTCATGCAAAGAGTGGACACACTCATAAAAAAATTACAGGAACAGTTTGCCGCCAATGCTCCGGCAGGGCAACTTTTGCAAACAGTTCAAATGCTGCAGGCAGAGCTTGCCCATATACAGACCAACGTAATACAGGAAAGCTTTTCCAGTATTAGTATCGACATCCCCCAAACAATTTTATCTGGTACCAAACCACAAGAAGAAAAAATTATCGAAATATTACAGGTAGATGAAGCCGAAATAGCGGCAGAACTGGAAGAGATAAAACGAAATGCGGAAGCAGTTAACAAAATGAGTTCGCAAAATAAACCACAGCTTATTTTTGATGATGAAGATCAGGACATTCCTACTCTTGCACATCATTTAAATGATGCTGCGAAAAAGAAAAAAGAAATTAATGAAACAATTTCAGGCAATGCCGCTTCTTTAAATGATAAATTAAAACAATCAAAAATAGATTTAGGCGATACCCTTACCGAAATTCCTATCAGGGATTTGAAAAAAGCTATTGGAATTAATGACCGTTTTTTATATATCAATGACTTATTCCGGGGAGATGAAAATATGTATGAAAGAAGTATAAAAACAATTAACAGTTTTTCTATTTTACCAGAAGCAGAATACTGGATACAAAGAGAATTAAAAGTTAAATTAGGATGGGATGACAGTAATGAAACTGTGAAACAGTTTACTCAATTGGTTAAAAGGCGGTTTACATAAATATATTCTATTATTTTTTTGGTTGCACCTGCGTTTGTATACACATATTCTTTTGCAGCAGAGGCACTTTTATCATATACTTTTTTATCTGATAGCCAATAATCAATCACTTCTTTTAATTCTATTGCATCACTAATTGCTTCAGCTGCTCCACATTCAATTAAATCTACTGCCTCAAAATATTTTTCATAATTCTCGCCAATAATTATTGGCTTACCCCATACCGCGGCTTCAAGTATATTATGTATGCCATCATTAGTAAACCCGCCACCAACATAGTTTATATGGCCATGGCTGTACAAACGGCTTAACATTCCTACAGTATCAACAATTAAAGTATTGTAGCTTTCAATATTATTTTTCAGAGATGGATTGTTTTCAACTTCTGTAAAAAGAATCGATTTTTTAAACATTTTTTTCATACTGTCAAGATGTGTCTTATCCAATTCATGAGGTACTACAATTAATTTTTGCTTATGATTGGTTTCATCACCGTATGCTGCTAAAATAATTTCATCATCGTCCCAGGTACTGCCGGCAACTATAACAGTATTATTGCTGCAGAATAATTTTATTATTTCCGAATCTAAAGTTTGTCGGGCAATTTCAATAACCCTGTCAAACCTAGTATCACCGCTAACAGTAACGTTTTGGGTTAAACTGATAGTTTCCAGTAATTTTTTTGAAGCTGCATTCTGCACAAAAAAATGATTAAAATTTTCCAGCATCATTTTCCATATACCGCCATACCATTTAAAAAAAGGTTGATTATTTCTGAAAATTCCAGCTACTAATAAAACAGGAATATTTCGCTTTTTTAATTCCTGCAAATAATAAAACCAGTATTCATATTTTACCCATAATACCAGGGCAGGATTTATAGCATCAATAAAAATTCTTGCAGAAAAAATGTTATCCATAGGCAAGTAGAAAATATAATCTGCTCCCTTATATTCCTTTATTACTTCGTAGCCACTTGGAGAAAAAAAAGTAAGTACTATCTTTAAATTGGGATCCTGTTCTTTAAGGCTTTCTAAAACCGGCCGGCCCTGCTCAAATTCTCCAAGGCTTGCACAATGCATCCACACCAATTTTTCATTATTGTTTGTTTGTTTTTTGTCAATTACAGCAAAAATATTTTTTCTCCCTTCAAGCCATTTTCTTGCTTTTGGATTCCATAAAGAAGCAATGCGTATACCGGCAGCATAAAGTAATAGAAATATGTTATAGAATATTTTGCCCAAAACTTATTTTGAAGCAAATCTATATAAAAAAAGATTGCATATACCAGTTATAATTTTAAGTTAGTTTAAGTGCAATAAAACTTTTAAACCTTTTTCTTTTTTTGCCTCTTACCCTTTACCAATTGCTCTTTGCCAACTGCCCACCGATTCTTATCTTTGCCAAGTTAAAAATGAATTATGAAGCCCTTACAAATGGTAGATACTAAAACCCAGTATCATAAAATAAAATCAGAAGTAGATACAGCAGTATTAAGTGTTTTGGAAAGTTCGGTATTTATTGGCGGAAAAGTTGTTACCACTTTTGCAGATAACCTTGCTAAATACCATAACAGCAAACATTGTATTCCTTGTGCCAATGGAACAGATGCCTTACAAATAGCAATGATGGCATTAGGGCTTAAATCAGGTGATGAAGTTATTACACCTTCTTTCACGTATATAGCAACTGTGGAAGTTGCCGCCTTATTAGGCATAAAACCCATTTTTGTTGAAGTTGATGCAAAAACGTTTTGTATAGACCCCCTAATAATTGAAAAAGCTATTACGCCAAAAACAAAAGCCATAATACCAGTACATTTATATGGTCAGGCTGCTAATATGGAAGCAATAATTAAAATTGCTGCCGCAAATAACTTATTCGTAATTGAAGATAATGCTCAGGGAATAGGCAATGATTATACTTTTAGCAATGGTACAATAAATAAAACCGGCAGCATTGGGCACGTTGGTTGCACATCCTTTTATCCCAGTAAAAATCTTGGGGCTTATGGTGATGGAGGTGCCATGTTTACCAATGATGATGAACTCGCAAATAAATTAAGAATGATTGCATCTCATGGTCAAAGTAAACGGTACTATCATGATGTAGTTGGTTGCAACTCAAGACTGGATGCAGTTCAAGCAGCTATTTTAGATATTAAGTTGAAACATTTAGATGAATATATTAATGCCAGAAGAAATGCAGCAGATTTTTATGACACTGCTTTTGCCAACAATAAAAATATAACCGTTCCGTTTAGAGATGCAAATAATAAACATGTATTTCACCAATATACTTTGCTTTTAGAAGATGTTAACAGGAATGGTCTAAATTTGTATTTGGCAGAAAATGGTGTCCCCTCTATGATCTATTATCCTGTACCTGCACACAGGCAAAAAATGTTTGATGCATTTGGGGGCAACAGTTATAATTTGCCCGTTACAGACTGGTTAACAGAAAGAGTAATTAGTTTGCCTATACATACAGAACTAGATGAAGAGCA
>JAYUTC010000201.1:0-4497 GCA_043755395.1 Ferruginibacter sp. | reverse complement strand
TCTTTTAAAGCAACGGGTTTTTTACTTTCGGGGTGTATAATAGCTACCAAACTGTTGGTTGTTCCCAAATCAATGCCTACAATTATTTCATCCAGCTGTAAACTGCCTGTTGCTATATTGATAGCTATTTTAGCCATTATTTATCTGTTTATGAACAAAGGTAACAAATATAAAAGGCTGCCCGTTACAGGCAGCCTTCAATAATTTCAACAAATAATTTTATCTGATGATTACCATCTTGCCATAACCTTTGGTAAAATATTTATCAGTTTTATCTCCATCAACCCTATATTTTTCTAATGATTGACCATTAAGATTAGTTAATACCCTGTACAGATAAACACCATTACCTAACTTTTGGCCATAAGTATCTGTTCCATCCCATTTAAAATCGGTAATATTTCTTCCAATATGAATGTGACCCAGCTCATCTTTTGTAATTTCCCGTACTACTTTTCCGGTAATTGTTAAAATTTGTATTCGCATATTTTGCGGCACTTCGCTTCCTGTTACAGTAAATACAAATGCTGTTGATGTTGTAAAAGGATTAGGATAGTTTAACAGATTTGATATCATTGGCTTATTAATAACACTAAAGGTTACATGATATTCCAATAAACCCGCTTTGTTTCCTACCACGTCTTTACCTGAAACTATCAATTCATAATCACCATCAAGTGGGAAGTAGGGTGTAAGATCAATACTTGCACTATTATCACCAGTGGAAAGGTTTGCAGGATTAAAACGCATGGTATCGCCAAAATTATAATTATGCAAACTATTATCGGGATAACGAATCTGTACTTTTAATAACGATGTATCACTTAATGCCAAAAACCGACTTTCATCTTTAAGTTTAATATAAATATGAGGCTTAGCTGCTACAATATCTTTGTTTAAAATGTGTACCCCATCAAAAGTTACATCAAGCAGTGGATTATAATTATCCGGTTTTACATAAAAATCTTTAAACAACACATTGTTAAAATGCGATTGCTCGGGCTGGTCGTTATTTGGATTTACATCAACAAATAAGGTATTATTACCGGGGTAATTTTTGGTATCAATTTTATATTGTACAGTAAGCGAATCCCCCGCTATCAAAATTTTACCTTTTGGTAAAGTTATTACATTAGGGAAATTATTATTATCAGTAATAACAAATTTAAATTTCATAGCACTGTCAAAAGCTGCAGGACTTATGTTTTTGAATGCCACTTTAAAATCTATCAATTCGCCCTGTTCCACAGTATCTTTCATTTGAAAAAGGATATTTGGGGCAATTGTACCTTCGGGCACATAGTCTGCATTGATACGCCAATATTTTAACTGCCCCGGATCTCCATTTATCGAATCGGAATTATTCATTTGCAAATAAACATAAGGATAGTTGACGGCATTAATAAAATTTAATGTTGTATCTGTAGCATTTATTACGGTTGCCAATTTTACACTTAATCCATTTGAATTAACACCGAACACATCAACAGATACAACGTCAGTTGATGAAGGCGAATGTAGATCAATTGATTTCCAATGAAGGGCATCCCATTTTTTTGCAGGACCAAATACAGGTGAGGTTATAGTACCAGAAACTCTTGTAGATGGGCAATTTGAAGATAATTCAATTTTATCATCAATCCCATCTGAAAATTTCCATGAAGGGATAAAAGAATTATCATTTTTTTTATAAATAAAATTAAAAGCTCTTACTCTGTTAAAAGAATCAACATCTTCAAAACCTGCATTTTTTAACCGATGGTACAATGAGTTACCAGTTCCCAAAATCAAAGTATCTGCCTTCCAATCATTGGCATAAGTATTAGAAGAAACTGCAGTACCCGAAGTATTTCTTATAGTAATATAATATCCATTGGGTACCATATCTAAAAACTGTATTGCTGCAGCTCGATTTGCCTGGTTAAGAATATTATATTGAAAATTCCAACGTCTTGTTGGTCCGCATATTGGGTCGCTACCATATAAGCCAGGGCCTGAAGCTACGTTTGCAATTGGGGTAAAACCAAAAGGATTAAATGCATTTATTATAATATTTGAGATACCACATACACTTTGTATGTTATTATCTGCATCTACAACTACTTCAAAGTCTTCTGCATTTCTTGCTGCAGTAGGAAAAACACCGTTCTTAATTGTAATGAGTTTAGACAAAGATTCGAATTCCAGAACTCTATTATTGTTAAAACTTATATTACTTCTTGTTGAAGCAATGTGTTGAAAATAATGTGATTGGTTAAATCCTGTTGTACTGTTAGCTAAATATATAAAGGAAAAATCATTCCATATTATGGAAGAATTATTTAAGGGAACCATTGCCACCCTCCAATAATAAACCGTACTATCTATAAAAGTCAGATTGGAAGGTTTAAATTCGATTACACCACCATCCCCTGAGGCATTGTAAGTTTTCTTAAAAAAGGAGTTGAAAAGTTTAGAAGTATCAATTTCCATAACATACTGCCTTTGTTTGATCAATGGATTGGCGGTACTTGATATAAAAGATATATTCTGTTGATTAACGATAGAGAAATTATAAGGAAATACTGGGCGCACTTCATCTTCATAAATGTAAAACTCTTTTTCAGTTGTATTATTAAGTTCAGAAAGTTCTACTACCTTATTATCTACATCAAGAGTTACTATTATTTTATTAAGCCCTTTATCAGTAATTGGGTTTATGGGTAATACAAAAGCTAATGAATCACTGTATTTTATAGCAGGAATAAGTTGATTGTACAAAACTTTTATACTGTCATTTGGCAATTTACGTTTAACTGTAACCCGGATTGAATCGTTGATAGCCCTTCCAATATTCAGCATTTTAATATTAAGATTAAAGCTATTATCGGCAACAGTAATTATAGAAGGACTTATTTTTATTAATTGCTCCTCCACTATATAGTCGGGCCTGGCGTGTGTATTTATTTTTAATGCCGGGTCGCCCTGCAGTGTTAATTCTTCCAGATGAATTCTTGTGTAATAATCCAATGACTGAGGGTTACTCCCTATATTCTGAATAACTTTTTTTAACTGTTGGCCAACTGTACTTCCATAACTATTAATACAAAACTCATTATAAAAACTGGTGTTGTAAAAATTAAGAAAGGGTTCAATTCCAAAATGAGAATCTGCGAAAAAACCAATGCTTCCTTTATTGCTTGTAAATGTATATTTTTCTGATAATGACATTTCACCTGAAAGCCGTTTGGGATCAAAATTGAAAAAATTGCCAGCACTACAACCACTTACATTAATAAATGGATATTTCCCCTGATTTTGATATATTTCTGGGGAACTTAGGTTAAACCCAAGCACATTAGCGGAAGAATGACCAAAATAACTTATAAAACTTAAGCCTTCTTTAAACAACTGATCAATTCGACTACTGCTTGCTTCCTGAACGGAACCTGAACTTGATTTTGCAAAAGTTTCAACATGTGCTCCAAACAAAGTATCTTCTGCAGTTAATTTATACTGATTTAAATGATTTACAAAACTTGCTGTTTCAATACTGTCAGCTCCTCCGGAAATATGAACGATATTTTTCATCCATGCTTTATCTGTAATGGTTTGACTGGCTGAATTTTGAGCCAGCTCATACTGTTTCATTTTTTCGAGATAGTTGCCAACTTCATTACCCGTTACCGCACCAATTCGACCAACAGGAAATATTGGAACAACTGTACCCGGATGGCTTACCAATAAAACATCGGAAGCAGGCCAGCCAAATGTTGGAACCAAATTAAGCTTATCAGCTTCGGCAGAAGATGCATTTACATAATATTCTGGATAAGAAACAGCCCTGCCAATTAAGAAAACAAATTTTGGTTTAATATTAAAATATTGGTCGGCATAACGGATAAAATCTCTAATTGAAACTGGATGGTTTTTAATCCCAAATCCAAATTGATCAGTCAATTCATCAATATTATAAACCTTTGCATTATAACTGCCACCAGTAACTGAACTTCTATATTGGCGATATTGATCTACATAATTTGTACCACTACCGTTATTATATAAAACAGGATTACTAATAATTATATAATCTGCCTGATTTGCTACAATTGAAAAATTTAAGAATGTTTTGGATGATAATGAAGGGATATTATACCTGTTAGCAACATCCTGGCTTACTAAATTAAATTTTCTAATTAGATCGGATGAAGGTGGTAATACAAATTTTATCTGTCCAGGTGTATTTATATCACCAAAGTATCTCCTGCCATTATTTATATCATATAATATTGGTTCAACACCATTATTATCAAAATTATCTATTACTACAAAGTTGCCCGTTGCAGAGGCAGCTAATTCAAAATAAAAATTCTTTTCTGCGTTAAAATTAAAGGTAGCCGGATATGTTACCGAAAAAGAGGAAACAACAATTCTATCATTTGCACTGTTAGAAGAATTTTCCCCTCTAATACTTACTCCAATAAACGCGGGATTTGTAAAAACAGATAGAGGTAAATT